>JAJRXN010000439.1 GCA_024276295.1 Acidobacteriota bacterium | reverse complement strand
TCAGACTCGCGGCGAGCCGTTCGGAGCGGCGCGCCAGCAGCGTCGCCGAAAAGGCGAGCCCACCCCGCCAGCCGACGAGCGCCCCGCCCAGGGCGGCGCCGAGCGCCGGCAGGGACCACAACGGGTACCCGAGCAGTGCGGGGAGGGTACCGAGGCCGGCGATCAGGGATGCCAGCAGCACGGCCAGCAGCCCGCAGATCGTCGCGGCGAACGAGGCGCTGCTGCGCAGCGAGGACGGATCGCGGGCGATCGGGAACAGGATCGACGCGACGTTCCCGACCGCGGCGAGGATCAGCGACGCCACGGCGTGCACCAGCAGGCTGATCAGCAGGGTGGTCGGTGCGGGCGGGCCGACGGACAGGGCCAGCGTGACGAGCATCAGCATCAGCAGCAGGCTGCCGAAGAGCCAGAGCGCGACGTTCTTGCCGGCGAGGATCGTCTCCGCCTGAACCGGGCTGAGGACGTAGAACGCGATGCCGTCGCCGTCCCAGCCGAAGCTGTTGTTGAACAGGTTCGATGTCAGCAGCGCGATGTAGAGCGCCATGCCGACGAACATCATCTCCTGCGACCGCGTGCCGAACAGCGGGAGTTCGAGCGGACCCCCGAAGGCGCGGGCGACGAACACCGTGAACAGGGGAACGGCCACCAGCGTGAAACGCCCCGTGGCGCTGCGGAGCAGGTAGCGCAGCTCCTTGCCGGCCATCGCCCGGAGCGGGGCGGGAAGCCGGCCGAGGATCCCGTCGAGACGGTGCGCGGTGGAATCCCGAGGGTCGTGGGAGTCGGGCGTGTGGGGCGCGGCGCCAGGGTGCCGTCCGCCCGCCCCCGGGTCCTGGAGGCGGTGGAACGCCATGCGGCTCGCTCCCAGCGCGAGGGCGGTCCAGCCCGCGAGGCCCGCGAGCCGGAACGCGGCCTCGGCCCCGCCCGGGCTCGCGACGGCATCGGCGGCCAGCAGCGGCGGCAGCAGGCGCAGGGCGCCGGCCAGGGCCGACGCGATGCCGGTGCCGGGGAGGGTGCCGTCATGTCCGGCGAGGATCTGCGGTGCGAACGCCAGCGCGGTGAAGATCAGCACCCCGGCGATTCCGAGCAGCTCGCGCAGGCCGCGCCGGCGGAACAGTCCGGCAAGCGTCATCGCCAGGGCATGGCCGCGGCGACCGCGCAGCAGGCACCGAGCAGCAGGGCGGCGAGGACCACCGCAAGGGACAGACCTCCCGCGGGCAGGACGAGCGCGAGCCCGAGCAGC
Organism: Acidobacteriota bacterium; assembly: GCA_024276295.1. Classification (GTDB taxonomy): domain Bacteria; phylum Acidobacteriota; class Polarisedimenticolia; order J045; family J045; genus J065. The sequence continues at coordinate 802 of JAJRXN010000439.1, read as the reverse complement.
GTCGGCAGCCAGAGCAGGTGCTCGAACGAGAACCACGCCGCCCCGAACGTCAGCAGCCACAGTTGTCCGGACCGGATCGGAAAGACGCGCAGCCGCGAGACATCCAGGCCGGGATCGACCGTGCCGGTGGCGATCGGGGCCACGAGCGCGAGGCCGTAGACCGCGGCGAAGACGACGCGCAGCAGGATGCCGAGCCGGTCACGGTCGTCCGGGGCACCACCGGCGAGCAGCGTGCCGGCGATGATCGTGACCAGCGCGGCGAGCCCCAGCGCGATCACGGTCCCGACGACGACCATGATCGCCAGCGCGAGGAGATCGAGCACGCGGCTCACCCCGCGCGAGGCTCGCAGGGTCAGGGTGAACCTCAGCCGGGCCAGGGCGAACAGGCGATCCATCGTCAGGCGAGCCACGAAAGGCTGGTCCGGGGCTGCTCCGGCCGGCCGACGAGATCGAGGAAGGCATCTTCGAGTCCGCCCCCGCGCTGGATCTCGTCGATCGAACCGTGGGCGACGATCCGCCCCTCGGCGATGATCGCGACGTCCGTGCAGAGACGTTCGACGATCTCGAGTACGTGCGAGGTCAGGAAGATCGTCACGCCGCGCGCGACGAGCTGCTGCATCAGGTCCTTGATCTCGCGCGAGGCGACCGCGTCGATCCCTTCGAACGGCTCGTCGAGAAACAGCAGCTCGGGCCGATGGATCAGCGCCGCCGCGAGGGCGATCTTCTTCTTCATGCCATGGCTGTAGTCGACGATCAGCTTGCGCGGAGCGGCGGTCAGCTCCATCAGGGCGAGGAGTTCGCG
>JAJRXN010000438.1 GCA_024276295.1 Acidobacteriota bacterium | reverse complement strand
GCGATCTGCTCCTGGAGACTGTGCTGCTCGACCGACCCCGAATCGCCGCTGGCCTTCCGTGGCCCGGCGGCGTTCTCGCGGATCGTGTTGTCGAGATCTTCGCTCATGCATGGATTCCGTGGTGCTGTGTGCCCACTACTTCCGCATGAGCGGCGGATTTGCCGCGCGGGAATCCGAAGATTTTCATCTGTTCCGTTGGGCCTGGAGTTTCGACAGCTTCAGGCGGGGTTTCGGACCGCTTGCGGGGGCGTCCAGCGGTCGCAGCACCGCGCCCTGGATCGAAGCCGCCGCCGCGCAACCGACCAGACAATCGAGCCAGTGGTTGTCCGGACGGGTCGCGCGGAGTTTCCACTCGTCGACCGTCCGGCCGCGTCCTTCGGTCCGGATGCGGTACTCGGCCGTGAGGTGATCGGCCAGCAGCCGGTGGGATTTCGGATCCCGTCCGAACAGCGAGAAGCACCCCGGATCGCCCATCGCCACGGCCAGCCGGGCATGAACGAAACTCTTCCAGTAATTGGTGTCCACCAGAACATGCCGCACCTGCCGACGGCCGATGGTGTTCGGAATGCGCCAGTGCAGCCCGACGCGGTCGCCGCGTTTGCGCTTGTACTCGCTGAACGGAACACTCGACGCACCGACATACTTCCCGTGACTCGGCAGCAGCACACCGGCGTGGGCGCTCTGGCGGCAGAACTGGTAGACGACGTCGGTGCTCTGACCCCAGTTGGCGTCGATCAGGCAGCGGTCGATCCGCATCTCGGCACCGTCTTCTCGCCGATGGACGCGGGGGAGCACCTCGGAGGCCAACTCCTCGAGGCCGTGATAGATCGCGCCTTCCAACCCGGCCTTGGGCTTGGCCTGATGGAGCGTTCGCCGCATGTCGCGGAGCGTGAAGTAATCCCGCCGCTGGTCGGGCCATGTGCCGTAGTCGAGGACAGAGCCGGTGAAATCCTCCTCGAAACCGCACAGCATCCAGAACAGCGCCTTCTGCTGCACATCGATGAACATGGTCAGGTGGTTGCAGCCGATCGGCAACGCGCCCCGCGCGTAGCCGTTGGTCTTGGCGGCGATGGCCTCGGCCGAAAGCATCTCCTCGCCCTCGGCTTCAACGATCGGCTCGTTCTGGTACTCGGCGAAGAAGGCGGCCTCATCGCGCAGCCTCAGATTCATCGCGTGCTGGATGGCCGAGATCTCGTCCTCGTGGAACCGCTGCGGCCATGCGATGACCGCGCCCTCGTCCATCGCCTCGCGGTTCGCCCGGTAGAACTCGGTCGCCTCGGAGCCGTCGCCGTCGTTGCGCAGGGAATCCGCCCGAAGTTCAGCGTACCTCGCCCAGAGCTTCTCGTTGCTCGGAAAGCGGTAGACCATCTTCGTCCGCTCGCCCTGCCATTCGGGGTGCTTGTCGCGGTCGAGGATGTTGTCGGCCATGTCCGCCGGCCGGATGACGGTGCAGGCCATCAGCCCGGCGATCTTCTTGCCCGGCCCGGCCATGCCCAACACGTCGCCGGCAAGAATGGCTTCGCGCCGCTGGCTTTGTGACGGCGACCACGCCGACTCGGTCGTTTGCGGGTCGTCAACCATCACCAGCTGCGGCCGAACGACCCGCCCGTCGGCGCGGGCGTGGTTCTGCCCGCGAATATCGCTGCCCTTCATCCCCGAGCAGGCGATCACGACGCCGGACGCTCTGCTGCCGGGAATCGTCGGCAACACGATCTTGTCCGACGCCCACTCGATCCGCGTCGGTTCACCCCGGTACTTCTGGCCTTTCTGACGATTGGTGATCCGCTCGAGACACTGGATGGGGTAGGCCACCTCCGGGAAATCCTCGGCGAGCAGCGCGTTGGTTTCCATCCAGACCTTCACGTTCTCCAGCAGGTCGCGGGCGCGTTCGGCGCTGGCGGCGATCAGGCAGACAAAGGGCGTCGCGCCCGTCAATGCAGACCAGAGACAGGCCATCTGCATCAGCACGGTCTTACCTGAACCTCGCGGCATGGCGACGGCGAACAGGCCGCCGCCGGTCACCGCCCGCTCGATCTTCTCGATCACCTTGTCGTGGTCGGGCGACCAGGGCAGATAGAACACGTCCGGGAAGTACGTCTCGCAGAACAACCGGAACGATTGCTCGC
>JAJRXN010000437.1 GCA_024276295.1 Acidobacteriota bacterium | reverse complement strand
GGTCGGTGATGTAGCGGTTCGACTGGAACACGGCGGCCCGGATCGCCTCGTCGTGATAACGCACGCCGTGGAACCGCTCGTAGCGCTCCTTGATTCCGAGCAGCACATCGATCGTCTCGTCCTCGGTCGGCGGGTGGATCTTGATCGGCTGGAACCGCCGGACCAGCGCCCGGTCGCGCTCGATGTGCTTGTGGTAGTCCCGCGGCGTCGTGGCGCCGATGCACTGCACCTCGCCGCGCGAGAGCGCCGGCTTGAGGATGTTCGCCGCATCGAGCGAGCCCTCGGCGGACCCCGCCCCGATCAGCGAGTGGATCTCGTCGATGAACAGGATCACGTCCTTGGCGTTGGACAGTTCCTGGATGATCCCCTTGAGCCGCTCTTCGAACTGCCCGCGGTACTTGGTCCCGGCGACGACCAGGCTCAGGTCCAGCGCCAGCACGCGGCGGCCCGAGAGCGACTCCGGCACGTCTCCCTCGACGATGCGCGCCGACAGCCCCTCGACGATCGCCGTCTTGCCCACCCCCGGCTCGCCGAGCAGGACCGGGTTGTTCTTGCGGCGCCGGGAGAGCACCTGGACCACGCGCTCGAGTTCGACCTCGCGGCCGATCAGCGGGTCGAAGCCCCCTTCCCGCGCGATCCGCGTCATGTCGCGGCTGAATTCGTCGAGGAACGGGGTTTCCTTCTTCTTCTGCTGTCCCTCGCCCTTGCCGCCGGAGACCGCCCGGCGCTTGGCGAGGTTGATGATGTCCTCGCGAACCGTGTAGAGCCGCATGCCGCGCTCGGAGATGATCCGTCCCGCCGGCGCATCGTCGACCCGGATCTGGCCCAGCAGCAGGTGCTCGACATCGACCGTCGGCGACATCAGGCCGCGCGACTCCTCCTGCGCGCACTCGAGCACGCGCCTGGCTTCCTCGCTGAACGGTATGTCGACGCCGCGGGATCCCTGGCTGTGGCTGACCTGGCGATTCTCGAGTTCGGTCCGCAGCAGGTCGACCGAGATGTTGCTGCGATGGAACAGCTCGCGGACGAGGGCGTCGTCCTCGCGCAGCAGGCCGATCAGCAGGTGCTCGGTGCCGATCACCGGCGCACCGCGCTGCGTCGCCTCGTAGCGCGCCAGGAACAGGACGCGCTTCGCCTTCTCAGTGAAGTTCTCGATCATGGGATCCCTTTCTCGGCACCGGGCGCAGGCGTCGTGACCCCCGGTGTTCGGACCGGCCGCAGCCGGCCCTCCTCGACGACGAGGATACGACGACATCGACGGGCGAGCCGCTCCGAGTGGCTCGCGACCACGAGGGCGAAACGCGTCTCGCTCTGGAGTTCGAACAGGACGTCGAGCACGCGGTCACCGGTCCGCGGGTCGAGGTTCCCGGTCGGCTCGTCGGCCAGCACCAGCCGCGGCGTGCGCACCAGCGCCCGGGCGATCGCGACGCGCTGCTGCTCGCCGCCGGAGAGCTCGTCCGGGTAGTGATCGAACCGGTGCTCGAGGCCGACGCGCGCCAGCCAGCGACGGGCCTCCCGGATCGCCATGGCGCGCGGCACGCCGGCGACAAGCTGCGCCAGCGCCACGTTCTCGTCCGCCGTGAGCTCGTTGAACAGACCATGGAATTGAAAGATGAAGCCCACGTTGTCCCGGCGCCACCCCGCCCGCTCGTCCGGGTCGGCCGGAATCGGCCGGCCGTCGACGAGGATCTCCCCCGCCTCGGGCCGATCGAGCCCTCCGATCAGGTTGAGCAGGGTCGTCTTGCCGATTCCGGACTCCCCCTGGATTGCGACGCTTTCTCCTTCGCCGACCTCGAGGTCGACCGCCTCGAGCACGGTGATCGTCTCCCGCAGCCGCCCGCGCTGGCGGTGGTAGGCCTTGGCAAGCCCGTGGCAGCGGAGCAGCGGGACCGGTTCAGTCACTGCGCAGGGCCTCCACCGGGTCGAGCCCGGCCGCGCGCCATGCCGGAAAGACCGTGGCCACGAGGGCGATCAGGATCGAGGCGATCACGACGCCGGCCAGATCGCTCGGCAGCACGTGGAATGGCAGGTGGTCGAGGTAGTAGATGTCCGGATCGAGGCGGATCAGCTCGAACCGGTCGAGCAGCAGGCAGAGCCCGACTCCCAGGCCGGCTCCCAGCACGGTCCCGAGCAGCCCCATCACCAGCCCCTGCATGACGAAGATCATCAGCACCGCGCGCCGGCTGGCCCCGAGCGCCATCAGCATGCCGATCTCGCGCACCTTCTGCGAGACCGTCAGCACCAGCGTGCTGACCACGCCGAGCGCCGCGACGACGACGATCAGCCCGACGGCCAGTGACATCAGCAGCTTCTCGAGCCGGAGCGCGGAGAAGTAGGCCCGGTTGTACTCGAGGATGCTCGTGACATCGAACCCGTCACCGAGGGCCTGCTGCACCGCCTGCCCCACCTCCTCCACGCGCTGCAGGCTCTCGACGCGGGCGGCGAGCCGGTGCGCTCCCCCTTCGGCGTCGAACAGCCGCTGCCCCTCGGTCAGCGAGACGAAGGCCCACGATTCGTCGTACTCGCGGAACCCGGTGGAAAACGTGCCGACCACCTCGAGCACCGGCTGGCGCACCGTCGGCCCCCAAGGGGCCAGCCGCGGGCGGGGCACCAGCAGGCGGACCGCGTCGCCCGGGAACACGCCGAGCCGATCGGCCAGCACCTCGCCGAGAATCACCGCCGGCCGACCGCCGGGCCCCGGTTCGTCCAGGGCATCGAGCCGGCCCCAGACCATCTGGTCGCCGATGTCGGTCACGCGGCCCGCGCGTTCCGGATCGACCCCGGTGACGACCGACCACTGCGCGACGCCCGACGGCCCGACGACCCCGGCAAAGCCCTGCACGACCGGCTCGGCCGCCACCACGCCGGGAATCTGCTCGACGGTGGCGACCGCGGCGGCGGGGTCCTCGATCAGCGGACTGCCGGTGGCCGGAAAGATGACGAGGTGGGCGTTGGCCCCGACGATCCGGCCGACGAAGTCCTCCTGGAACCCGGTCATCAGCGCCAGCACGACGATCAGCGAGGCGACGCCGACGGCGAAGCCGAGGGCCGAGACGAAGCTGATCAGCGAGAGAAAGCCCTGGCGCCGGGCGCGGACGAAGCGACGCGCGAGGAACCTGGCGAAGGCGAACTCACGGACGTTCATCGAGGTGGCCGCCGGAAGCCGGGCACCGTCACGGAACCCTCCTGGCGACCCACTGCCCGTGCGGAGTCCCGCCCTGGACCATCTCGTAGGCGCTCCAGGTGCCCCGCAGGCTGTTGCCGTCGGCCGACAGCACTCCCTCGATCTCGGCGTCGCGACCGCGCCGGGAATCGATCCGCTGCAGGAACAGCTTTCCGCTGACGAACGTGCCCTGCAGGCTTCCGCTGCCGTGGGTCCCCAAGTCGTACTGTCCGCTGACCAGCGTGCCCGACTGGTCGAGGTAGAACGTGCCGACGACCCCGGCGGGCATCCATGTCACCTCCCAGACCCCGGTCAGCATCTCCTGCTGCTGCGGCAGGCGCGACTTGAGATCGGCAATGCGCACCGAGAGCGCGTCGCGCTCGGAGACCAGCATCCGCAGCCCCGCGAGCTGGCGGCGCACCGCGCGATCCTCCACCTCGAACCGCTGGCGCGCCTGGTCGACGGTGCCGGTCAGTTCCTCGAGCTGGGAGACCGTCAGCGTGCGCGGGCGCACCGCCGCCTGGTCGAGTTCCCGCGCCGCCTCGGCCAGCCCCTCGAGGGCCTCACGCCGGCGCTGGGCCGCCCGGCGGTACTCCCGCGAGGTCTCCGCCGTGAGCTGCTCGATCAGGCGCGCACGCTCGATCAGCCCGGCCAAGGCCACCCCGAGGCGCTGGGCCTCGATCGGATTGGCCAGGTCCGGCCGCGTGTCGTCCGCATCGTCCTGGCCGACGCTCACGCCGACCGGCAGGGCAACGAGCGCCGCGGCGACGAGCAGAGCGCCCGCGCGGTGCAGGGCGGTCCGCCGTGCGGAACGGGCGCGTCGCGGACGGGATCGCTGCAGGAAGGGCGGTGCCAGCATGGGCGAGATCTCCCGCGGACAACCCGGCGCCGGAGATCCGCCGCCGCACCGTGCACGCACGTGCGGATCGTACCGTCGGGCCGAATCGAGGGGCAAGGCGAGGCTCGCGGAGGTCCCGGGCTCCTCGCCGGCGGTTCCCGCCGCGGAAGACGTCAGACGATGCGAACGTCCGGATCCTCCGCGTCGTCCTGGTCATCGGCGTCGTCGCCGCGGTCGCCGACCGAACGCATCTTCTCGATCAGCGGGCTGACCAGGTACAGCAGCACGACCGCCGGGACGACCCACTCGTGCGCGGCGACCAGGCCGGCGAGCAGAGCCGCCCACACGGCCAGCGCCCGGTAGAGCCGGCCACCGAACGCCAGGTCCTTGTAGCTGCGGTAGCGGATCGGGCTGATCATCAGCAGGGCGATCACCACCATCGCGACGAGCAGGAAAGGAAGCGCCTCGTCCGGCATCGGCCGGGCGCCGGCCAGCAGCGCCGGGCTGATCACGGCGCCCGCCGCCGCGGGGATCGGCAGTCCGACGAAGTACCGGCTGTCACGCGGCGGGAATGCGTTGAATCGCGCCAGGCGGATCACGCCGCAGGCTGCGAACAGGAAGCAGGCGGCCCAGCCGACCCGTCCGAGCCGCTCGAGGCCCATGAAGAACGCGAGCATGGAGGGCGCGACGGCGAAGGACACCGCATCGGCCAGCGAGTCGAGCTGCTCGCCGAAGCGGCTCGTCGTGCCCGTCAGCCGGGCGATCCGCCCGTCGAGACCGTCGAGCACGCCGGCGACGAGCACCAGCAACGCGGCGAGCGGAAAGCGGTGCTCGGTCGCGGCGAGGATCGCCGCGTAGCCGGCCAGCATGTTGCCGATCGTCAGCGCGCCGGGAACGACCCCGGCCGCGCCCCGCAAACGGGCGCCGAGCCGCCGCTGCGCCGGGACCGGCGCCTGGCGGACGATCATACGCCGGCCTCCGGCCAGCGCGAGACGATCGTCTCACCGCCACGGACCCGGTCGCCGACGGCGACCGTCGGTTCGACCGACGACGGCAGCCACAGTTCCGTGCACGAGCCGAACCGGATCAGGCCGAACCGCTGACCGCGGGCCAGCGCGTCGCCCGGCCCGACGCCGCAGACGATGCGACGGGCGATCAGGCCGGCGATCTGCACCACCTCGACCGCCCCGCGCGGCGTGTCGAGAAGGACATGGTTCCGCTCGTTGGCCGTCGCGGCTTCCTCGCGAAACGCCGCCAGGAAGCGGCCGCGCCGGTAGGCGACGCGGGCCACCGAGCCCGCCTCGGGAGCGCGATTGACATGCACGTCGAAGATCGAAAGGAAGATCGAGATCCGCCAGCGATCGCCGCGCCGCTCGACCGCCATCACGCGGCCGTCCGCCGGGGCGACGATCGCGGACGGATCGTCGGGCGGGATGCGCCGCGGATCACGGAAGAAGAACGCGCAGAAGGCCGACGCGGCCAGAGCGAGCCCGGCGACGGCCCACAGCCCCCGCGAGCCGACCGACATGGCGGCGAACGCCACCAGCGCCGCGCCGCCGAGAGGAATCAGTACGAAACGCCGACCTTCGGGGGCGATTCCGATGGCGGGCTCCTTCCCGGAACGGGCCGCCGCAGTCATCCACGCATCTCCGTCGCCATCGCCCCATGGTACGCCACGTGCCCCCCCGGTTTCATGAACCGCGGATTCCGCCGTCTCAGGGGACCGGCGGACGGGTCAGCACGCAGGACATCAGCACCGCGTCCTCGCCGTCCCGGTAATACCCGGGACGTCGACCGACCCGCGTGAAACCCTCCCCGTCGTAGAGCGCGATCGCCGCCTCGTTGCCCGCACGCACCTCGAGATCGACGCGGACGACTCCCCGCGCGCGGCCCCGGGCGAGCAGTTCGCGCAGCAGGGCCCGCCCCAGCCCGCGCCGGCGCAGCTCCGGACGCGTGGCGATCACCATGATGTTCATCTCTCCGGCGACGACGCGTGCCAGCGCGAACGCCGCGAGCACGCCGGCCGCGGCGCGCGCCCCGAGCGCCAGCCGGTCCCGGCCCGGTTCCAGTTCCTCCGCCAGCAGCGCGCTCGTCCACGGATCCGAGAAGCTCGCACGTTCGATCTCGAGCACCTCCGGCAGGTGCTCCGGGCCGAGTGCGACGATCCGCACGCCCGACGGCAGCAGCGGCCGGCGCGGCGGCAGCACGGCGTCGGACGGCGCCCAGTACGCCGGCTCGAGCGAGGCGCCACGCTCCGTGCCCGCCACGAACCGGCCGGCGGCGACCTCTCCGGCGAGCACCTGCCACGCCGGGTCGTCGACCGGGACGACGTCGACCGTGGGAGCGAACAGCGACGCGATGCCGGCCGGACAGGCCACCGGCGAGAGAACCGGCGTCTCCCGCAGGTGGGCCAGCGGCACGAAGCGCGCCGCGGGAGCGTCGAGGCGCCCGTTCCCGGTCAGCTCGACCAGCAGGATGCGGCGTCGCCCCCACGGAATCGCCACACCGAGCGGTGGTTCGAGCCCGGCCGCCGCGGCCAGCAGGCGCGCGCTGTCCACGCTGCCGGTGCGCAGCCGCGGCACCGCCAGATGCAGCGCCCGGGCGATCGACAGCGCGATGCGTGTTCCGGTAAACGAACCGGGCCCCTTGCCGACGATCACCGCGTCGAGCTGCCGCGCGTCGACCGCGGCCTCGGCGAGCGCGCGTCGCGCCGCGAGGAAAAGGTCGGGCTGACGGCCGCCTCCGCGTCCCGCGTCGACGCCCGAGACGACGGTCCCGTCGTGCACCACCGCCGCCCCCGCCGGCGACAGCGCTCCTTCGAGCACGAGGACCGCGCCTGTGCCTCGCTGATCCGGTCCAGAAGCGGTCATGGTCGTTTGCTCCGTGCCTCCCGGAGACGGATTTGCCCGCCCCCGGGGGCGAGACTATCTTGAACTTGCGCCGTCATTCCGGCGAGCATGACGAACCGGGGTGACGAGCACGGGACATCACGCGAGAGGTTCGTGCCGTGTCTACTCCTGTCACCCTGACCCGCGTCATCCGGTCGGGGTTCGTGACGTCACGGGCCTCCAGGGCGAAGTTACCGGTAACACATCCGCTCGCGGAAGCGGCGCCCGGCGGCCGGCAGACCCCGTGCCGTCGCCGATCCCACCGCCCGCGGACGCGAGCCCTTTCGCCCCCGGGTCGTTCGACAGGTGGCGCCGACGTCGTCTGCCGGCCGGTTCCGGACCGGCGGGAGGCTGGAGGATTGCATGGCTGATCTGGCAGGTGTCGGGCGTTCGATGCTGGAAAGGGTGTTCCAGGCCCAGAACTTGGACACGTTCCGTGAACAGCACTGGCAGGGGTCGTTCGAAGACTACCTCGGCATCGTCCGCGAGCGCCCCGAGGTGACTCGGACCGCCTACGAGCGGGTCTACGACATGATCCTCTCGTACGGCACGACCGAGTACATCGACAACAAGAAGCGGGTGACGCACTACCACTTCTTCGACGACCCGGAGAACGACGGCGCCGACGCGGTCTTCGGACTCGACATCCCGCTGATGAAGCTGGTCAACATCTTCCAGAGCGCGGCACGGCGCTACGGCACCGAAAAGCGCGTGATCCTGCTCCACGGCCCGGTGGGATCGGCCAAGAGCACGATCGTCCGCCTGCTCAAGCAGGGGCTCGAGATCTACTCGCGCAAGCCGGAAGGCGCGCTGTACTCGTTCGGCTGGACCCGCGATCCGTCCCGGCCGGGCGACGTCACGTGGTGCCCGATGCACGAGGAGCCGCTGCACCTGATTCCGCACGACCTGCGCCCGCTGATCCTCGAGGAACTCGAGCGCGGCCGCAACGGCGGCGCGGGAAGGATCACGATCGAGGGTGATCTGTGCCCGTTCTGCCGCCAGGAATTCCGCGAGCTGATGCTGGAGCACGACGGCAACCTGGCCGAAGTGCTGCGGCACGTGCGGGTCCGGCGTCTCGTGCTGTCCGAGAAGGACAGGATCGGGATCGGCACGTTCCAGCCCAAGGACGAGAAGAATCAGGACTCGACCGAACTGACCGGCGACATCAACTACCGCCGGATCGCCGAGTACGGCTCGGACTCCGATCCGCGGGCGTTCAACTTCGACGGCGAGTTCAACATCGCCAACCGCGGCATCATCGAGTTCATCGAGGTGCTCAAGCTCGACGTGGCGTTCCTCTACGACCTGCTCGGCGCCTCGCAGGAACACAAGATCAAGCCCAAGAAGTTCCCCCAGACCGACATCGACGAGGTGATCATCGGGCACACCAACGAGCCCGAGTACCGCAAGCTGCAGAGCAACGAGTACATGGAGGCGCTGCGGGACCGGACGGTCAAGGTCGACATTCCGTACATCACGAAGTTCTCCGAGGAGCTGAAGATCTACGTCAAGGACTTCAACCGCCATCGGATCAAGAAGCACATCGCGCCGCACACGCTGGAGATGGCCGCCATGTGGGCCGTGCTGACCCGCCTCGAGGAGCCGAAGAAGCACAACCTGACGCTGATGCAGAAGCTCAAGCTCTACAACGGCAAGACCCTGCCGGGCTATACCGAGGACAACGTCAAGGAACTGCGCAAGGAAGCCGAACGGGAAGGACTCGAAGGGATCTCTCCGCGCTACATCCAGGACAAGATCAGCAATGCGCTGGTCAGCAGCGGCAAGTCGTACATCAACCCGTTCATGGTGCTCAACGAACTCGAAGCGGGACTCAGGCACCACTCGCTGATCAAGTCCGACGACGACCGCAAGCGCTTCCGCGAGCTGCTGGCCGAGGTCCGACGCGAGTACGAGGACATCGTGAAGAACGAGGTGCAGCGGGCGATCGCCGCCGACGAGGCCGCGCTCTCGCGGCTGTGTGCCAACTATCTCGACAACGTCAAGGCCTACACCCAGAAGGAAAAGGTCCGCAACGCCTACACCGGCCAGGACGAGGCGCCGGACGAGCGCCTGATGCGTTCGATCGAGGAGAAGATCGGCATCCCCGAGAACCGCAAGGACGACTTCCGGCGCGAGATCATGAACTACATCGGCGCGCTGGCCGTCGACGGCAAGAAGTTCGACTACAAGTCGAACGAGCGGCTGCACAAGGCGCTGGAACTCAAGCTGTTCGAGGACCAGAAGGACACGATCAAGCTGACCAGCCTGGTGACCTCGGTCGTCGACCAGGAGACGCAGGAGAAGATCGACGTCGTCAAGAGCAGGCTGATCAAGAACTACGGCTACACCGAAGAGAGCGCGACCGACGTGCTGCACTTCGTGGCCAGCATCTTCGCCCGCGGGGACGCGAAGGAATCGTGATTCGCGCCCCGGGCGCCGGCAGCCCGGCACCCGGCCGCGACGGAGCGTGACCGTGGGACTGAAGATCGACTCGGACGTCGGGCGCTTCCGCAAGATCGTCCGCGGCAGGGTCCGCGACGAACTGCGACGCTTCATGTCCCGCGGCGAAATGATCGGTCGCCGGGGCCGGGACCTCGTCTCGATCCCGCTGCCGCGCATCGATCTTCCGCGGTTCATCCACGATCCCGGCGGGCAGCAGCACGTCGGTCAGGGGGAAGGCAAGGAAGGCGACGTGCTGGCTCCGGCCGGCGGGCAGGACGGCGGCCACGGCCAGGCCGGCAACATGCCGGGCGAGCACATCCTCGAGGTCGAGCTGACGCTCGATGAGCTGGCCGAGATCATGGGCGAGGAACTCGGCCTGCCGCGGATCGAGCCCCGGGGCCGCAAGAACATCGAGGAGGTCTCCAGTCGCTACACGGGGATCTCGACCACCGGCCCCGAATCGCTGCGACACTTCAAGCGCACCTACCGCCAGGCGCTCAAGCGGCAGATCGCGACCGGGACCTACGATCCGGCACGGCCGATCGTGGTGCCGATCCGCGAGGACCGGCGCTACCGGACCTTCCGCCGCGTCCCGCAGCCGCGGGCCAACGCCGTCATCCTGTACGTGATGGACGTCTCGGGCTCGATGGGCGACGAACAGAAGGAGATCGTCCGCATCGCGTCGTTATGGATCGACACCTGGCTGCAGAGCCAGTACCGCGGTCTCGAGGCCGTCTACGTGATCCACGACGCCGAGGCGCGCGAGGTCGATCGCGACACGTTCTTCCGCACCCGCGAAAGCGGCGGCACGGTGATCTCGTCGGCCTACCGCACCTGCCTGCAGGTGATCGCCGAGCGCTTCCCGCCCGAGGACTGGAACCTCTACCTGTTCCAGTTCTCCGACGGCGACAACTGGTCCCAGGGCGCCACCGAGACCTGCATCGAGCTGCTGCGCGACCGCCTGCTGCCGCAGCTCAACCTGTTCGCCTACGGGCAGGTCGAAAGCCCGTACGGCTCCGGCCAGTTCCTGCGCGACCTCGAGCAGCCGTTTGCGGACGACGAGCGCGTGATCCTGCACGCCGTCGAGGGCAAGGAAGGCATTCCGGACGCCATCCGGGCGTTTCTCGCGACGGGGCGATGATGGTCACGCTGCCGCCAGAGCTGGTCGAACTCCAGCGCCGGGTCGAGAAGGTCGCCCGCTCGTACGGCCTGACGTTCTTTCCGGTCGTGTTCGAGGTCGTCGACTACGCCCAGATGAACCAGCTCGCCGCCTACACCGGCTTTCCGGTGCGCTATCCGCACTGGCGGTTCGGCATGGAGATGGAGCAGATCAGCAAGTCGTACGAGTACGGGCTGTCGAAGATCTACGAGATGGTGATCAACAACGACCCGACGTACGCCTATCTGCTCGAAGGCAACTCGCTGCTCGACCAGAAGCTGGTGATGGCGCACGTCTACGGCCACGCGGACTTCTTCCGCAACAACGTGTTCTTCAGCCACACCAACCGCAAGATGGTCGACGCCGCGGCGAACCACGCCACGCGGATCCGGCGCTACCAGGACCGCTGGGGCATCGAGCGCGTCGAACGGTTCATCGACGACTGTCTGGCGATCGAGGACCTGATCGACCACCAGGCGGCGTTCCGCACCAACTACGGGCTGCAGGACGCCCGTGGCGACGTCGGCCCCGAGGAGGACGACCCGGGCGACGGCCGGATGCCGGCCGAGGAGTACCTCGAACCGTTCATCAACCCGCCGGAGGTGCTCGAGCGCGAGCGCCGGCAGCGCCAGGACGAACGCGAGGCCCGGCGCCGGTTCCCGCCCGACCCGCAGCGCGACGTGCTCGGCTTCCTGCTGCACCATGCGCCGCTCGAGGCCTGGGAGCGGGACATCCTCGGCATCATCCGTGCCGAGTCGTACTACTTCCTGCCGCAGCGCCAGACCAAGATCATGAACGAGGGCTGGGCCAGCTACTGGCACACCAAGATGCTGACCGGCCACCTGCTCGAGGACGGCGAGGTGATCGACTACGCCGACCACCACTCGGGCACGACCGCGACCCAGCCGGGCCGCCTCAATCCGTACAAGCTCGGCATCGAGCTGTTCCGCGACATCGAGTTCCGATGGAACACCGGGCGCTTCGGCCGCGAATGGGAAGAGTGCGACGACATGGCCGAGCGCGCGCGGTGGAACCGCCCGACCGGGCTCGGGCGCTAGAAGATCTTCGAGGTGCGCAAGCTGCACTGCGACCTGACGTTCCTCGACGAGTTCCTGACGGCGGACTTCTGCGCCCGCCACCGGCTGTTCACGTTCGCCAAGGATCGGCGCCGCGAGGCGTGGGTCATCGCCTCGCGCGAGTTCGAGAAGATCCGGCAGGCGCTGCTGTTCCAGCTCACCAACGCCGGCACGCCGATCATCGACGTGCTCGACGCCAACCACGACAACCGCGGCGAACTCCTGCTGCGGCACTCCCACTCCGGCGTCGAGCTGCGCTACGACTGGGCCCGCGAGGTGCTCTCGGCGCTGGCGCGGATCTGGCGGCGCCCGGTCCGTCTCGAGACGATCGTCGGCGGCAAGGCCAAGCGCCTCGGTCACGACGGCTCGCAGCCGCTCGAGGAGGAGATCGAGCAGGTCGCGACGTAGCGGGCAGGCCGGCCCGCGGGACGCCGGCCCGGCCGCCTTCAGTCGATCTTCGTGTGCAGCAGCCGCAGCCCGTTGGCGATCACCAGCAGCGAGGCTCCGGTGTCGGCCGCGATCGCCCCCCACAGCGAGGCGTGGCCGGTGAACGTCAGCACGACGAACAGCGCCTTGACGCCGAGCGCGAAGACGATGTTGGTCCGGATGATCCGCAGCGCGCGCCGCGAATGCGCCACGAGCCACGGGATCCGGTCCAGATCGTCGCTCATCAGCGCGACGTGCGCGGTCTCGATCGCCGCGTCGGTGCCGCCGCCCCCCATCGCGATGCCGAGATCGGCCAGCGCCAGCGCCGGCGCGTCGTTGATGCCGTCCCCGACGAAGGCGAGCGGCCCGCGCTCCCGCATCTGCTCGAGCCGTGCCACCTTGTCCGCCGGCAGCAGGCCGGCATGGACCTCGTCGATGCCGATCTCGCGCGCGATCTCGGTCGCGGTCTCGAGGTTGTCGCCGGTCAGCATCACGACGTGACGGACGCCGAGCGCATGGAGCCGGCGCACGGCCCCGGCCGCCTCGGGACGCGCGGCGTCGGCCAGGGCGATGAACCCGCAGACGTGATCGTCCCGGCCGACGGCGACGACCGTCCGTCCGCCCCGGGCCAACCGGCCGAGGACCTCGTGCATCGCCGGGGGCTCCTGGCCCCGCTCCTCGAGCAGGCGGTGCGAGCCGAGCCAGGCCGGCCGCCCCTCGACGATCCCCTCGATGCCCCGCCCGGCGAGCGCCCGCACGTCCTCGGCCGGCAGCGGCGAGACGCCGCGCCGGTCGGCCGCCGCGACGATCGCCGTGCCGAGCGGGTGACCCGTGCGCAGCTCGAGGGCCGCGGCCACCGCGAGCAGTTCCTCGACGGTGTGGTCGTCGCCGGCGATCACCTCGACGACCTCCGGCCGCCCGACGGTCAGCGTGCCGGTCTTGTCCAGCGCGACGGTGGCCAGGCCGGCCGGGATCTCGAGCAGGTCGCCCCCCTTGACGAGCACGCCGTTGCGGGCCGCGGCCGCCAGTCCGGCGACGACGCTGACCGGCGTCGAGATCACCAGCGCGCACGGACAGCCGATCACGAGCAGCACGAGAGCACGGTAGATCCAGTCGTCCCACGCCCCGAGGCCGGCCAGCGGTGCGACCGTCGCCGTCAGCACGGCCGCGACGAACACCGCCGGCGTGTAGATCCGCGCGAAGCGATCGACCCAGCGCTCCGACTTCGCACGCCGCCGGCCGGCCTCGGCGACCTGGCGGATGATCCGCGCCAGCACCGTATCCGAGGCGGGGTGCGTGACCCGAAGCACCAGCGTGCCGTCGAGGGCGATCGTCCCGGCGTAGACGGTGCTTCCCGATTCGGCGGTCTCCGGCTTCGACTCGCCGGTGACGGGCGACGTGTCGACCAGCGACGTCCCCTCGACGACCTCGCCGTCGAGCGGAATCCGCTCGCCGGCATGGACGACGACGAGGTCCCCGACCTTCACCTGGTCCGGCGCGACCTCCCGCTCGCGGCCGCTCGCCGGGTCGCGCAGCCGGGCCGAGGGTGGGGCGAGTTCCATCAGTTTCTGGACTGCCCGCCGGGCACGGCCGACGCTCCACGACTCGAGCAGCAGCGACAGCGCGAACAGGAACGCGACCGTCGCCGCCTCGACCCACTCGCCGATCAGGATCGCTCCGATGACCGCCACGGTCATCAGTAGGTTCATGTCGGGCCGCAGGGTCCGCGCCGACCGGACGGCCCGGGGCGCGATGAACCATGCCCCGGTGATCACCGCGAGCAGGTAGGAGATCCGGGCCGGGAGCGGAACCGGCCCCTCGCCGTGGACCAGTCCGAGCGCGATCAGTGCGCTGCCGGAGCCGATCGCGTGGAGCACCAGACCGGCGCCGGTGAACAGCGCGCTGGCGGCGGTCATCACGGTCCGGCCGTGGCGCTGCCAGCGCGTGACCTCCACGAGGCCGACGCCGCCCTCGACCGGCGCGCCGGCGAGCCCGGCCTTCCGGATCGCGGCGACGATCGCCTCGTCCGGGACCTCGTCCCGCGGCGCGAGCACGAACATCTGCCCGGCCATCAGGTCGAACGCGAGCCGCTCCGCCCCCCCGGCCACCGGCCCGACCTCGCGCCGCAGGGCGTCGACCTCCTCGGCACAGTCCATGCCCTCGACGCGGAAGGGACGCGAGGATCGCCCGGGGGCGGGGAACGCGGTGCCCTGGTCGACCGGACACGAGGTGCAGGCGGCCCCGTCGCGTGGAGAATCCTCGCCTTCTCTCCTCCGTGGCCGATACTCCATCGTGCGTCCACCCTTTCGGCTGACCGTCCGGAACCTTCACCCGCGATCGGATGCGCATGAGCATCCTGCACGACGGGGAATCTCCCGCAAGACGGCGAGATCCGCTGCTGCCGGCACGTTCCGATCCTCAGCGCATCCCGTCGGGCCGGATCCCGAGCCGCTCGAGCCGGGCGACGAGATCGCCGACCGGCAGCCCGAGCCGCGAGGCCGCCCGGGACAGGTCGCCGTCGACCTCGGCCAGGCAGCGCCGCAGCCAGTCGCGCTCGAAGCGCTCGAGCGTGATCTCCACGTCGTCGCGGACCGCCGCCCGCTCCGTGCCCGCGATGTAGGCCGGCAGGTCTTCCGGCCGGACCAGCGGCCCCGAGCTGAGCAGCACCAGCCGCTCGAGCATCCGCTGCAGTTCGCGGACGTTTCCGGGCCAGTCGTAGGCCAGCAGCACGCGCAGCGCGTCGGGGGTCAGCTCGAGCGGCTCGCGACCGTACTCGCGGGACAGATCGGTCAGGAACCGCGCGATCAGCTCCGGGAAGTCGTCGCGGCGCTCCCGCAGCGGCGGGATCTCGATCACGTGGGGAAACGCCGCCAGGAACGCTCCCGACAGGTGGCCGTTCTCGACGGCGCCTTCCGGCGGCTCGCTGAGCGAGACGATCAGCAGCGGCTCGGCCCGCACGACGCGCCGCCGGCCGGGGACCGGAAACGCGCCTTCGCGCAGGCCGGCGAGCAGCGAGGCCTGGACGGCCGGCGGCAGCGTCTCGGCGTTCTCGAGATAGAGCGTCCCTTCGTCCGCCATCGCCAGCCGCCCGGTGCTCGAGCCGGGACCCGACGGGGCGCCGTAGAGCGAGCGGATCAGGCGCTCGCGGGGCAGGGCCGAGACCTGCAGATCGACGAAGGCGCGGTGCGGCCGGTTGCGGTGCAGCGTGATCCAGCGCGCGGCCAGCCGGCGCCCGGTTCCCCGCTCCCCGTAGAGCAGCACCGGCCGCCCGTCGACCGCCTCGGCGAGCTGCGAGCGCAGCCGCTCGACCGCCGCGCTGCGCCCGATGAACTCCGCCTCGCGCAGCAGCTCGACGCGCAGCGCGCGGTTCTGCCGCTCGAGGCGCGCGTGGCGGATCGCGTTGGCCGTCACCAGCAGCACGCGCTCGAGCGACAGCGGCTTTTCGACGAAGTCGTAGGCGCCAAGCTTGGTCGCCCGGACCGCGGTCTCGATCGAGCCATGGCCCGAGATCATCACCACCGACGCGAACACGCCGCGCTCGCGCAGCAGACGCAGCGCCTCGATGCCGTCGATCCCCGGCAGCCAGACGTCGAGGAACACCGCGTCCGGCGAGGTCTCGACCGCCCGCTGGACGCCCTCCTCGCCGGTGGCGGCGGTGACGACCTCGTACCCCTCGTCGGCGAGGATCTGCGACAGCGTGTGGCGGATCGACTCCTCGTCGTCGACGACGAGAATCAGCCCCTTGCGCTCGCTCTGTTCCATCAGCTCTCCCGCGTCGGCGCGGCGACGTCGTCCGCTCCGGACCCGCCCGTTCCGTTCTGCGCCTGCCGCCCCGACCGCGGCTCGGCAGGCAGCTCGATCACGATCCGCGTGCCGCCGTCCTGTGCCGCCTCGGCGCGGATCGTGCCGTGATGATCGCTCACGATCTGGTGCACGATCGACAGCCCGAGCCCGGTTCCGCCGGCGCGCCGCGAGAAGTCGGGCAGGAACATCCGCCGGCGGTCCTCGGCCGGCACGCCCGGACCGTCGTCGATGATCTCGATCACGACGACCTCGCCGCCGGGCGGCGACGCGATCCGCACGACGATCCGCCCGTGCTCGCCCGTCGCGGCAACCGCGTTGTCGAGCAGGTTGATCAGGCAGCGCCGCAGGGCCTCCCGGTCGAGCCGGTGCGGCGGCAGCTCGCCGGCGAACTCGGTCTCCAGGCGGACATCCGCGTGGGCCGCGCGGAACAGCTCGACCGCCTCGCCGGCGACCTGGCGGGCGTCGGCACGCACGAGCCGCGTGGCCGGCATGCGGGCGAAGCGCGAAAACTCGGCCACCAGGGCCCGCAGCGATTCCACCTCGCGCACGATCGTCCGCACGCCGTCCTCGAGCACCTCGCCGAATGCCTCGGGGTCGCGCTCGAACCGCCGCACCATCCGTTCGGCGGCCAGCCGGATCGGCGTCAGCGGATTCTTGATCTCGTGGGCCACCCGCCGCGCGACCTCCGACCAGGCGGCCAGGCGCTCGGCCCGCCGGAGCTGGGTCAGGTCCTCGAGCACCACCAGCACGCCGCGACCCCGCGCCGGAAGGGCGAACGGCTCGGCGCGCACGAGGATCGAGACGTCCCCGCCGGGGGTCTCGATCGTCACCTCCTCGCTGCGGCGCTCCTCCTCGGCACCCCGCAGCGCCGTCTCGATCACCTGCGCCACGGCCTCGCGGCCGTCGCCGAGCGCCTCGCCGACCGGCGCGCCCGCCGGCAGCTCGTCGAGCCGCAGCACGCCGAGCGCCGCGCGGTTGGCGGTCGAGATCCGGCCGTTCTCGTCGACGCTGAGCACGCCGACCGGAATCGCCTCGAGCAGCGTCTCGATGTAGCGCCGCCGCGCGACGAGATCCCGCCGGTGGCGCTGGATCTCCTCCGCCATCCGGTTGACCGACCGCGCCAGCCGGCCGATCTCGTCCTCGCCGTACTCGCGGACCCGGAAGCTGAGGTCCCCCTGCGCCAGCGCCTCGGTCCCGCGCGCCAGCTCGTCGATCGGGCGCGTCACCTGGCGCGCCAGGAAGAACCCGGTCCAGACCGCGGCGAACAGCACGACGAGCGTGATCAGCGCGAACAGCGAATAGTACAGCCGCTCGACCGGCACGCGGCGTTCCTGGAACGACTTGACGTCGCGGAACGCCCCGGAGACGTGTCCGAGCAGATCCTCGATCGTCTCGGGCAGGTAGATCGTCACGAACAGCACGGCCTGCCCACGGCCGGTCACCGGCACCGGTTCGACGGCGACCGCGCGCCAGCCGACCGGCATCCGCTCGGCGAACGTCTCGCCGCGCCCCGAACGCCGCACGCGCTCGATCGTCTCGGACGGGACCCGCGTCAGCTCGGAGAAGCGGACGTCGTCACCCGCGCGGGCACTGGCCACGGCGATCGGCGAGGCGTCCGGCATCGCGATCCCGATCGCCGCGACGTCGTGGGTCTCGAGTTCGCGCTGCAGCCAGCGCGCCAGATCGCCGCGCGACGCCGCGCGCCGCCGACCGAACGGTCCCTCGGCGAGCGCCCGGGCGATCCGGCGTGCGACGTGCCGCGCGCGAAGTTCGCGGTCGCGGTGGATCCACTCCGGCACCTCGGCCGCCTCCCGCAGGACGGTCACGCTGTCCGACCGCGAGAGCTGCTGCAGACTCTGGCGCACCATGCCGATCGCCGCCCCGAAGAGCACCAGCGAGGGGACGAAGACCAGCGCCAGGAAGGCGAACGCGACCCGCGCCTGGAGCCGGCTGCCGACCGGGCCGTGACGCCCGGCGAGCACGCGCGCGAGATTGCGCACCGTCATCCAGCCGATGGCGGCGGCGATCACGATGATCGTCGCCGCGAGGGCGGCGAGCAGCGTCTTGTCCGAGGCGAGCCGCGTGTCGCCGAGCTTGCCGCGCTGGATGACGTAGTAGATGCCTGACGCGATCACCAGGCAGACCACCGTCATCACGATGGCGAGTCGGTCGGACCTGAGCTTGCGCGGTCGCGGCAAGGTGTCGTCTCCAGCGCCCGGCACGATGCCGGGGCGGCGGCTCAGCCGGCCCGGCTTCCGGCCCGCCCAGGAGGCGCCGGTGCCGCGGGCGGCTTCGGCGGACCGTCGGGAGGAGACTCGAACAGGAAGTTCCGGGGATCCGAGAGCAGGGCGTCGGCGAGCCGGCCGTGCAGGGCGTGTCCGCTGCGCCATGCGATCACGCGCGCCCGCAGCGGGCAGCCGAGCAGCGCGAGGTCTCCGACCACGTCGAGCAGCTTGTGGCGCACGAACTCGTCGGGAAACCGCAGTGCGCTCCCCTCGACGCCTTCGTCACCGACGACCACCGCGCTGTCGAGCGATCCTCCCCGGGCCAGGCCCATCTCCATCAGGCGTTCGACGTCGCGCCGGAGGGCGAACGTGCGGGCGGGGGCGAGCTTGGCGAGAAAATCCTCGACCCGGTCGAGCCTGACCGTGAGCTGCTGGTGGCCGAGGTGCCTGTGCTCGAAGTCGATCGCCGCCGAGAGCCGGAATCCGTCGCAGGGGTGCAGTTCGAGCCGGCGCGACGCGTCACCGACCCCGACCGGCTGCGTCACGACGATCTCCGGGCACAGCGCGTCCTGGTCGACGAGTCCCCGTTCTAGGATTCCGCGGGCGAACGGCAGCGCCGAGCCGTCGAGGATCGGCACTTCCGGCCCCTCGAGCCTCAGCAGCGCGTTGTCGACGCCAAGGGCATAGAGCGCCGCCAGCAGGTGTTCCGGCGTGTCGACGGCGACGCCGTCGTGCTCGAGCCGAGTCGCGTTGACCATCGGCGCCCGGTACTGCTGGAGCGCCGGCAGCCGGCGCCCCCCGAGATCCTCGCGCACGAAGATCAGCCCGGTCCACTCGGGCGCCGGCTCGACGGTCACCGTGCTGGTCCGACCGCCGTGCAGGCCGACGCCTTCGAACCGGGCGGCCGCCTTGAGGGTGCGCTGGCATCGCATCCCGGCGATTGTAGCCCGGATGCCGCGCGGGGCCGCGCGCGGCCCTTCCGCCGGATCGCTTGACCCGTGTACCCGGGAAACGAACAATACGCCCGTGGAGCCCGCCATGGGGGATGGCTCCCGATCCAGGAGGTCACCAGACGATGAAATCGCGCCAGCTCCCGGCCGACGCGGTCGAAGGTGCGCTCTCGCAGGTCCGCGAGGCGATCGATCAGCAGCTCCAAGCCGCCGGAAAGGAGCTGCACGGCGCCCTGCGCGGCGTGCTCGAGGCGCTGGAAGTCCCCGAGCCGGAGCCGCAGGTGCGGACGCCGCCCCCCCTGGCGCGAGCCGTGGCCGCGATCCGGGAGGGGCGCGGCCAGGTCCCCGTCCTGCGCAGCCTGCTGGCCGGGGCCTCGTCGCTCGGTGCGCGGGCGGCGCTGTTCGTCGTCCGGGGCGAGGTGATCGAACTCTGGGAGGCGACCGGCTTCGAGGAGGACGAGGCGCGGTCCGGCCAGCTCGCCGGCCGCACGCTCGACCGCGACGAGCCGGCGATCGCCGCGGCGGTCTCCGACCGCAAGGCGGTGGCGCTCGAGAACGACCATCCCCACCCGCACCCCGAGTTCGGCCAGTCGCGGCGGACCGAGGTCGTCGTCGCCCCCCTGACGGTGCACGACCGCGTCGTCGGGCTGCTCTTCGTCGACCGCGCCGAACCCGACATCCCGCTCGATCGCGGCGGGATCGAGGTCCTCGCCGAGGTCGCCGGGCTGGCGGTCGAGCGGCTGGTGCTGGCCCGGCGCGCGCAGACCGTGTCCGCCCCGCCGGCGGCCGCGCAGATGTCCGGCCCGGTGTCCACCGAAGGACGCGTCACCCCGCCGGCCGCGGAGGCCGCGGCGCCTCTCGAGACCGAGTCCGGCGCGGAGTCGAGCGGTCCCGACGGGTTCGCGCTGATGCCCGAGGCCGAAGCGGCCGAGAGCCACGAGAGCCCCGAGGTCGAGGATGCGCGCCGGTTCGCGCGTCTGCTGGTCGAGGAGATCTGCCTCTACGAGGCGGACAAGGTCGATGAGGGGCGCGCCAAGGGCGACCTGCTCGAACGGCTCGGCGAGGAGATCGAGCGCGCCCGCAAGATGTACGAGCAGCGGGTCTCTCCGGAGGTCCGCAGCCGGGGTGACTTCTTCGGCGAGGCGCTCGTCACCGTGCTCGCTGCCGGGAATCCCGCCGCGCTGGCCCGCTGAGCCGCACCATGTCCCGTGACGCGGGGCACCTCGGTGGTGACCTCGCCCTGCTGGCCTGTGCCATCGGCTGGGGGGCGACGTTTCCGGTCGTCGAGGCGAGTCTCGACCACGCCTCGCCGCTGGTACTCAACGGCGTGCGCTTCCTGCTCGCCGCCGTGTTTCTCGTCCGGCCAGCCCTGCGCGCCTCGCCCGCCGAGCACGGCGCGGCGGCCGGTTGGGGGCTCGCGCTCGGCGTGCTGCTCGCCGCCGGCTACGCGCTGCAGACGACGGGACTGCAGACGATCGATCCGGCGCGCTCGGCGTTCCTGACCGCGTTCTACGTGATCCTCACCCCGCTGATCGACTGGCTCGTGCGCGGCCACCGCCCGGCCCGCGCCGTGCTCGTCGGCGCCGTACTCGCGCTGGCCGGCGTGTTCGTGATGACCGGCGGCGGCCGCGGCGGCTTCGGCTTCGGCGACGTGCTGACACTCGCCTGCGCGGTCGCGTTCGCCGCGCAGATCGTCGTGCTCGGCATCGCGCTGCGCCGGCACGCCGCCGGCGTGCTGCTGGTCCAGCAGATCGCGATCACCGCCGTGCTCTCGCTGGCGGTCGCCCCGCTGGTCGAGACCCCGCGCTTCGACGGCACACCGGAGCTGTGGCTGGCGCTGGCGTTTCTCGGGCTGTTCGCGACCGACCTGCTGCTCTGGCTGCAGACCTGGGGCCAGCGCCGCACGAGCCCGGGCCGCGCCGCGGTACTGTTCTCGTCCGAGCCGGTCTGGGCGGCGGTGTTCGCCGTGCTGCTCGGCATGCGCCCGACCCGCGACGACCTGGCCGGAGGCGCCCTCGTGATCGCCGGCATGCTCGTCGCGACGCTGCCGCGGACGGCGTCGCGCCGCGTCTCGTGACGGGGCGGAGGCACCACGCCCGGTTTCGCGATACCCTCCCCGGCTCGTCGGCCCCGACGCAGGAGATCCGTACCGATGGCCCGCAAGGACAAGGCTCGCAGGAAAGACGGGAAAAAGGGAAAGAAGCACGTGACCCTCGCCTCGCGCGCCGATCGCCACGCGCTGTACGAACAGGCGGTGCAGTCGCCGGAGTTCGACGTCGCCTTTCTCGACCGGGTGTTCCGCAAGGAGTTCGGCCGGCGCCCGATGCTCCTCCGCGAGGACTTCTGCGGCACGGCGGCGATCTCGTGCGCGTTCGTCGCCTCGCGCCGCGAACGCCGGGCGATCGGGTTCGACATCGATCCGGAGCCGCTGGCCTGGGGACTCGAGCACAACGTCGCGGCGCTGCCGAAAAAGCGGCGCCATCTCGTCGAGCTGGTCCAGGCCGACGTGCGCGAGGTCCGCGGACCGAAGGCCGACGTCGTCTGCGCGATGAACTTCTCGTACTGCGTGTTCAAGACGCGCGACGAACTGCGCGGGTACTTCGAGGCGGCGCACGCCAACCTGCGCCGCGAGGGCGTGCTGGCGCTCGACGTGGTCGGCGGCTCGGAAACGCAGGAGGAGGACCGCGAGGACAGCCGCAAGCTCGGGCGCGGCGTGCGCTACGTCTGGGAACAGAAGCGGTTCGATCCGGTCAGCTACAACGCGCGTTTCGCGATCCACTTCCTGTTCCGCGACGGCAGCGCGCTCGATCATGCCTTCGAGTACGACTGGCGGCTGTGGACGATCCCCGAGATCCGCGAACTGCTGCTCGAGGCCGGCTTCCGCCGGGTCGACGTCTACTGGGAGGAGACCGACTCGAAGACCGGCGAAGGCAACGGCCGCTACCGCAAGGTGCGCGAGGCGGAGGCCGACCCGGCGTGGGTCGCCTGCATCGCCGCGATCAGGTAGCCGGCAGGTCGATCTCGCCGCGGAACACGAACCGCGCCGGGCCGAGCAGGCGCGCCCCGTCGTCCGTCAGCTCGACGAGCAGCCGCTCGCCGGACGGCGGGAGGATCGTCACCGGCCCGTCGCCGGTCACCCGGCTGCTGCGCGCCCAGGCGGCGGCGGCGACCGCACCGCTGCCACACGCGGCGGTCTCCCCCGCTCCGCGCTCGAGCGTGCGCACCCGGAGCGTCTGCGGGCCTTCCTGCGCGGCGAGCGTGATGTTCGCCTCGCGGGCCAGGTCGGGCCGCACGGCGGCCAGCGCCTCGGCCCAGCGATCGAGCGGCAGCGAGCGCTCCCGAGACTCCGCACCGGTGACGTGCAGCACTCCGGCCTCCACCACCCTCACCGGCACGCGTCGGCCCTCGACCTCGAGATCGAGCGGCTCGTCGCGCACGACCGGCGGTTCGATGGTGATCGCGATCAGCGGCCCCGAGCAGTCCGCCTCGAAGATCCCCGCGGAAAACCGGACCGGGAACACCAGGGCGTCGATCCCGAGCACGGTCCGGCCGAACAGCGCGGCGCAGCGAGCCCCGTTGCCGCAGAAGCAGGCGGGGGATCCGTCGGCGTTGCAGTACGCCACCCGCAGCCCGCCTCCGGACTCAGGGGTGACGACCAGCAGGCCGTCGGCGCCGATGCCGCCCCGGCGCGCGCAGACCCGCCGCGCGAGCGCGGGGAGATCCCCGGGCACCGGCCGGCGACCGTCGAGCACGACGAAGTCGTTGCCGGCGCCGTCCATCTTCCAGAAGCGCAGCGGCTCCGCGCCGCTCATCGACCCGGCTCCCGCGGCGGGCGCGGCGTGCTCCACGCCGTCGGACCGGCCGCCTCCGACCGGTTGCCCCGCCGGTCGACGCTGATCACGCGGTAGCGGTACTCCTTCCCCTGCTCGACCGCATGGTCGGCAAAGAACGCGTCGGGGGCGTCGACGCGCCCTACCTCGCGCCACGGTGCCGCCTCGTCCCCGTCCTGGCGCTCGACGAGCGCGTGCGAGAGATCGGTCGAGCGCGCCGGAACCCACAGCACGTTGATGCCGCGCTCGACCGCGACGGCGACGACGTCGCGCGCCGGCTCGGGCGGAAAGACGTCCTCGTAGAGCACCGGCGGCGTGACGACCGGCTCCGACTCGACGACGCTGGCGGTCTCCCCCAGACCGGTCGTCGCCGCGTAGACCAGCGTCTGGCCGTAGGTGACCGCCTCGTCACGCACGCCGGCCTGTCCGAGCGGGACGACCTTCCACGGTTCCCAGGGGAACGACGGCTCCTCGCCGCCCCGCCGGTAGATCCTCACGACGCCGGCCCGCGCATCGCCTCCTTCCCAGGCGAGTTCGATCCCCTGTTCCCGGGGAGTGACACGCAGGGCGTCGAGCGGCGCCAGCGGAGGAATGGCCATCGGGACGACGATCCGTGGCGTCAGGCCCGACCTGGCACGGGCATCGCGCACGGCGAGGGCCAGGACGAGGACCGGATCCCCCTCGAACGCCTCGAGCGGAACCGCATCGTTCCGCCGCAGCGAATCCTCCGCGGCCCGTGCCGGCAGCTCGGGCAGCGGAACGACGCGTGCCGTGCGCAAGTACTCGCGATCCCGGAACCGCGCCGTCCAGCCCGACGCGGCGTCGGGCCGGCTCTCGGTGACGTAGAGCAGTTCGGGACGCACCGGCGCGCGGAGCGGCCCGCCGCGACGGTCGGTCAGGTGATACTCCGCGGTGATCTCGATCCGCGCCCCGCGCTGGCGCACCGCGAATTCGCGCGGCGTTTCGGGGACCCGCGGCAGCGGCGGAATCGGCGGCCCCTTGTGGCCGCAGCCGGCACCGGCGAGCAGCCCGAGCGCCAGCCCCGCCAGCGGCAGGACACGCGCCGGGGCTGGCATCACAGGACGTACCGTGCCAGGTCGTCCTGCTCGACGACCTCGGCCAGCGCCTCGCGCACCCGGGCACTGTCGATCACGATCTTGCCGCGGGCACGGTCCGGCGCATCGAAGAGCACCGGCTCGAGCAGCCGCTCGAGCACCGTCGTCAGCCGGCGGGCGCCGATGTTCTCCATCAGCGCGTTGGCCCGGTCGGCGATCGCGGCGATCTCTTCGATCGCGTCTTCGCGGACGTCGAGTTCGACGCCGTCGACGGCGAGCAGCGCCTGGTACTGGCGGATCAGCGAGCTTTCCGGCTCGGTCAGGATGCGGACGAATTCCTCGCGCCCGAGGGCGTCGAGTTCGACGCGGATCGGAAAGCGTCCCTGCAGTTCCGGGATCAGATCGGACGGCCGGGCGACGTGGAACGCGCCGGCGGCGATGAACAGGATGTGGTCGGTGCGCACCGGCCCGTGCTTGGTCTGCACGATCGTCCCCTCGACGATCGGCAGCAGGTCGCGCTGGACGCCCTGGCGGCTGACGTCCGGTCCGTGGGACTGCCCGCCGGGGGCCGCGACCTTGTCCAGCTCGTCGATGAACAGGATGCCGGTCTGCTCGACGCGCCGGACCGCTTCCTTCTCGATCGCCTCGCGGTCGAGCCGGGCGTCCTCCTCCTGGCGCTGGAGGATCGTGCGTGCCTCGGAGACCTTGACGCGTCGTTCCTTCTCGCGACGCCCGAACATGCCGGGCATCATCTCGCCGAGCCGGACGTCGATCTCCTCCATGCCCGGGGCACCGGCGATCTTGAACGCCGCGGTCGATTCGTCCGGCACCCGGATCGTGACGACGAGATCCTCGAGTTCGCCGTCGCGCAGCTTCCGGCGCAGCTCCTCGCGCGCCTCGATCCGCGAGCGGCCGTCCGCGGCTCCGGTCCCCTGGGCGGCGGCGATCGCCTCGAGCAGTCGATCCTCGACGGCGCGCGTCGCGGCGGCATGGACGTCGCGGCGGCGCTCGGTGCGGATGATGTCGATCGCGATCTCGACCAGGTCGCGGACCATCGACTCGCAGTCGCGGCCGACATAGCCGACCTCGGTGAACTTCGTCGCCTCGACCTTGAGAAACGGACTGCCGGTCAGCCGGGACAGCCGCCGGGCGATCTCGGTCTTGCCGACGCCCGTCGGGCCGATCATCAGGATGTTCTTCGGCAGCACCTCGTCCGCGACGTTCCGTGGAAGCTGGCGGCGACGCCAGCGGTTGCGCAGGGCGACCGCCACCGCGCGCTTGGCGTCCTGCTGGCCGACGATGTAGCGGTCGAGTTCGGCGACGACCTCGCTGGGGGTCATCGCGTCCGCGCGGGTCGAGCTGCTCATCCCCTCGAGCGGCGTCCGGCGCGAGCTGTCCGGCATGTAGAAGACCATCGATCCCGTCCCTCGTCCGCGGGCACGCCACGCGGAGTGCCGAGCGTCACGGCGAGCCGGCGAGCGTCTCGCAGATGATGTTGTCGTTGGTGTAGATGTCGATCCCCGCGGCGATCGCGAGGGCGTTGCGGGCGATCTCCTCCGCGCCGAGATCGGTGTGCCGGGCCAGCGCACGCGCGGCGGCGAGCGCCACCGCCCCGCCGCTGCCGACGGCCAGCAGGCCGTCGTCCGGCTCGATCAGATCGCCGGTCCCCGAGAGCAGCAGCGTCCGCTCGCGATCCGCCACGACGAGTACCGCATCGAGCCGGCGCAGCGCACGGTCGGTACGCCAGTCGCGCACCAGTTCGATCGCGGCCCGCTCGAGCCGGCGGCCGTGCTGCTCGAGCTTCTCCTCGAAACGCGAAAACAGGGCGAAGGCATCGGCCGCGCCGCCGGCGAATCCGGCGAGCACCGACTCGCCGGCCAGGCGCCGGACCTTGCGTGCCGAGGCCTTGATCACCGTCCGATCGAGGGTCACCTGTCCGTCGGCGGCTAGGGCGGCGACGCCGTTGCGGCGAACCGCCAGAACCGTCGTGCTGCGCACGCGCATGTTCGTCCTCTCCCGGAAGGCCGCGCGCGGCGGCCGGTCTTCAGGGCGTGTCGACCACCCCGGACGCCCGCCTATATTGGACCTCACGGGTGGGTGCGTAAAGTAATCGGGACACCGCAGTGGCCATCAGGGGCAGCACACGACGGGATCGCCTCATGCTCGCGGCCCTGGCCCTCGGGGCGGTGCCGCTCGCGCTGTGGCTCGCCTCCCGTGGAACTCCCCCGCCTCCCGACACGCTGATCACCTGGCTGGTCTTCCTCGCGCTCGGGCTGGAGTGGACCGGCCTGGCGCGCGGCATCCGGCGTGCCACCGAGCGCGACCTCGCGCTGGCACTGGTCCCCGGCACGTTTCTCGCGCTCGCGCCGTTCGCGCCGCTGCTGCTCGTCGGGGTCAGCGCGATGGTGCTCTCCCTCGCCGACGGCCTGCTGCGCCGCCGGACCACGCGCGCCATCACCGTGTACGCCGCGGGGTCGGTTCCCGCCGCGCTGCTCGCCACGTTCGTCGTCCGG
>JAJRXN010000436.1 GCA_024276295.1 Acidobacteriota bacterium | reverse complement strand
GGTGCGCCCGGCCTGCGCCGGCGCTGCGACTGCCGCAAGCCCCGGCCCGGGATGCTGCTGCAGGCGGCGCGGGATCTCGACCTCGACCTGGCCCGGAGCTGGATCGTCGGCGACAGCTTCCGCGACGTCGGTGCCGGACGGCACGCCGGTCTGGCCGGAGCCGTGCTGCTCCGCACCGGCTACGGCCGGGGCGAACTGATCAAGAATGCCGCCCGGGCCGACGTCTGGCCCGACCACGTCGCCGACAGCCTGACAGACGCCGTGGAATTCGTCTTCTCGCGGGCCCCGGAGGACCGACGATGAGCGACCGGGAACGCGGAACGCCACGCCGCGAGCGGCTGCTCGAGCTGGTCGACGCACTGGAACGCGCACACGTCGTCGTGGCGGGCGATGCGATGCTCGACGAGTTCATCCATGGCGAGATCGCCCGCGTCTCCCGCGAGGCACCGGTGCTGATTCTCCACCATCGCCGCACGGAGATCGCGCCCGGCGGCGCCGGCAACACGGCCGCCAACCTCGCGGCCCTCGACGTCGAGACGATGCTCGTCGGACGCATCGGCGGCGACGAGCAGGGCGAGCGGCTGCGCGGGGCGCTCGCCTCGAGGGGGGTCGACACTGGCGGGCTGATCGAGGATTCCGCGTACCAGACGCCGACCAAGACACGCATCCTCGCCGGCAGCCCGCACACCGCGCGGCAGCAGATCGTCCGGCTCGATCGCGGGGACCGGCCGCGCGCTCCGACCGCGGCGCTCGCCCGGCGCCTCGCCCGGCGCGTCGCGAGGGCGGCGCGCGGCGGGGCGGCGGTGATCCTCGCCGACTACGGCTACGGGAGCGTCGATGCCGGCTGGCCGGAGCAGCTCGCCGGTCGCCGTGGTCCGCTGGTCGTCGACAGCCGGTTCCGCGTGCAGCAGTACCGCGGCATCGACGCCGCGACGCCCAACCTCGAGGAACTCGAACGCGCCTGCGGAATGCGACTCGACGACGACGACCTCGGCGCGATCGCCGCCGCCGGACGAATGCTCGCCCGCCGGCTCTCGGCCGAGGCGCTGCTCGTCACGCGAGGCAGTCGCGGGATGACGCTCGTCGAGCGGCGACGTCCTCCGGCCACGATCCCGGTCTTCGGCAGTGACGAGGTTGCCGACGTCACCGGCGCCGGCGACACCGTGATCGCCGTGTTCACGGCGGCGCGCGCCGCCGGCGCGTCGTGGCGCGAGGCGGCCGTGCTGGCGAACATCGCCGCGGGGCTGGTCGTGATGAAGCGCGGCACGGCGACGACGAGTCGCCGCGAACTCGCCGAGGCGATCGAGGACGGCTGGGAGGCGTGAGGGATGACGCCTGACGACGATGCCGCGGGCGCGGGGGCACGCAAGATCCATCCCCCGGCGGACCTCGCGCCCGGCGCGGCCGCGCGCCCGGCGCCTCCGGTCGGACTCGTCGTGCTCCCGTTCGACCTGCTGACGGGCGCGCTCGTCGAGGCGCTCGAGGAGCTGGCGGCAGGGCACGCCCTGGTCGTCGCCGTGCCCGACGACGACGCGTTCCGCAGGCTGACCGGCATGCCTCCGCTCGTCCCGCTGGCCGACCGGCAGCGCCTGGCGGCCGCCCTGCGCGCCGTGACCTGCGTGACGGTCTGCGGCGACGGAGAACTGTCCGCCCTGGTCGAGCAGATCGCGCCGGACAGGCTGTTC
>JAJRXN010000435.1 GCA_024276295.1 Acidobacteriota bacterium | reverse complement strand
TCGACCCCGAGCGGGCGGCGCTCCCGGCACCCTGGTCGGAGCGGGCGCGCTGCTGTCGCTGGCGATCCTCGTCAAGGCGGGCGCCGCCTGTCTCGGTCTCGCCTTCGCGTGGGCCTGCCTGCCGCGTCTCGGGCGGCGCCCTGGCGCGATGCCGCGGCGTGGCTCGCGGCGGCGATCGCGCTCCTCCCGGCGCTGGCCTGGTACGGCTGGGCGCCTACGTGTAGCGGAGCTTGTTGGTCGCCCTGATCCATGAGAACGCCCCCACGGACCCCGGGAAGCCATGGATGGCAACGCGTTGTTCCCCAAGGGGTTCGCTTGGCACCACACCGATCCTGAGCTGCCGGAAAGGCCGCTCCTCCCGGCCTGCGCGACCGGACCAACAAGCTCCGCTACACGCAGGCTGGGCGCACGGTTCTGGCTGCTCTACGGACACTCGCTCGGGCTGTCCGACGAGACGCATCTCGTCGGCCTCGATCCGCAGGGGCTGCTGCGCGGCCTCATGGGGCTGGCCCGTCGGGCGCTGGACCGGGGCTTCGCCGTCGGCACGGTCCCGCTGGTGTTGATCGGGCTGTTTCGTCGCGGGCCCGAAGACCGGCTGCCGGAAGCCTGGCTCGCCTCGGTGCTGGTCTTCGACGTGATGGCGATGCGGACGACGGGAGACGCGTCGGCGTTCCAGCGCCTCGCGGCGCGCGGGGCGCGCTGGCACGTCGTTCCTCGTCGCCTGCTCGTCCGACACCCGCGGATCGCCGGGGAACTCGCGGCGCGCTGGGCCGACGGTTCTCCCTGCGCCGAACCGGCACTCTACGAGCTTTCGCCGGCCACGGGTCCGCCGCGCACCACGACCCGCCTGCGATAGAGCACCACGCCGTCGATGAGCCGGCCGGGAGCGAGCGAGCGCACGCGCAGTTCGTGGACGCCGTTCCGCTCGAGCACGTCCGGCCCGAGCAGCAGCGGAACCGCGAGACGCCCGTCGATCTCCACGAGCGCGTCCGCCGGGCGCTCGGCGCTCCAGATCACGTCCCCATCGCGGACCAGTTCGATCCGCAGGGCGTCGAACGTATCGCGGTCCTCGGGGCGCAGCTCGGTCACCAGTTCGAGCAGGAGTGGTCCCTCGTCGGCTGACGACCGCAGTTCGACGGGCGGCCCGCGCTCGGCGCCGGTGTCACGGACGACGCTCTCGCCTTCGAGCCGCACGACCGCCGCCGGCGCGAAGATCGCCCCGCCGCGTTCTCCCGGCGCCGGCTCGCGGACCATCAGCCAGCCCGGCAGCACCACCAGCAGCAGGACGAGGTAGACCAGCGCCGGCTCCGGTCGCAGAAGCGTCGAGCCGAGCATCCGCCAGCCCCGCTGCAGGAGTCCCGTGATGCCGGATCCCGCGGCGGCCCGGGACCTCGCGGCGTCCGGCGCGAGTTCGCGCAGGCGGGCGAGGGCGTCCCGGCAGTCCTCGCAGGCGGCAAGGCGCTCCTCGATCAGCTCGATCGTCCACGGCTCGAGCGAATCCGGCTCCTCGACGTACTGGACCAGCAGCAGCGGGTCGACATGTTCGAGCATCGCGTCGACCGGAGCCAGGGGCGCGAGTCCGGCGTTCCGCCGCGCGGCCTCGAGCAGCTCGCGACACTCCGCGCATTCTTCGACGTGACGTTCGACCTCGGCGCGCTCGTCGTCTCCGAGCGTGCCGGCGGCATGCCAGGCGAGCCATGCGACGACGCGACGGTGTTCCCCGGTCCCGGACATCATGCCGGCCTCCCTCCCGCCGTCATCGATCGACCGGCGGCGCACCCGCCGCGCGCTGCAGTTCGCCGTAGATCAGGCGGGCCTTCTCGAGACAGCGGTGCACGCGCACGCGGACGTTGCCGGCCGACAGACCCAGCATCTCGCCGACCTCCGCCGCGCGACGCCGCTCGACGTAGACCAGGCGCCACAGCTCGCGGCAGTGCTCCGGCAGTCGCTGGATCAGGTAGCGCAGCGTCTCCAGTCTCTGCCGTGTCGCGATCCGCTCCTCGGCCGACGGCCGCGGATCGACCGGCCCGCGGTCGGCCAGCTCGTCGGCGTCCTCCTCGCGAAGCCGGCGTCCCCGGTGCCAGGCATCGACCGCGCGCCGCTTGGCGACCGTCTGGACCAGCTTCTGGAACGCGCCGGGGTCGAGCACGCCCCCGCGGCGGACGAGCAGCAGCAGCTCGAGCAGGACGTCCTGGCACAGCCCTTCCGCGTCCCGGAAACGCCAGGACCCGCCGAAGACGACCGCCCGGACCCAGCCGGCGACCGTCTCGACGGCTTGCCCGTCCTCCCGGGCGAACCCTTCGAAGACCGCGCGAATCTCCTCGGTCCGGCCGATCGGTGGGTCCTCCCTACGGATCCGGCATGGCTCCGCGGCGCCGCGCCGCCACCCCTCCGGGCCGGCAGCGCAAACCGTTGCGAGAGGCGGTGTCAGCTCGGGCATCGTAGACCGGAACCTCCGGGGAATGCACCGGCGTCACGACGGGCACCCTCGTTCGGCAGGTCGGCCGGGCTTGGCGGCCGTTACGGCCCGGGGCGCGGTTGACCCGGCGGAAGCGGCTAATGTAGCGTTCCGTTCGCGTTAGACGTACATGCAGGGTCACGACGACCGGCCTCCGGCGACCTGTCACCCGGGGACTCCCGGGCCCTGCCGGACGGCCGGGCCGGCACCGGAGAGAGCATGCTTCGCTGGCGGATCCAAGTCCTGTTCGTGCTCGTCCTCGCCGGCGCGGGAACCGCGCCCGCCGGAGCCGGCGACCTCTGGGTGATCAACCAGGGGACCCTCGACATCGACGTCGTCGACACGGACACCAACCAGATCGTCCGCACGATTCCGGTGGTCGACCCGGACGGCGACGGACTGCCCGACACTCCGTGGGGCCTTGCGTTCGCGACCGCCCCGTCGCTCGCCGGCAACGTGGCGTTCGTCTCGCAGCGGTCGCTGATCAACGTGCTGGATGTCGCCACCGGCAACCAGCTCCGTCCGCCGTGGAACCTCGGCAACGAGCCAGGCCTCGCCGGCGTGGAACTGCGCGGACTCGCCGCGGCCCGTCCCCGGCGCCTGGTCGATGTCGCCGGCGGCGAGGTTCTCCGCAGCCGTCTGTTCGCCGTCGCGAACCTCCCGTCGGGAGCGGTCCAGTTGCTCGTCCTCGACCAGGACCGGCTGGCCGC
>JAJRXN010000434.1 GCA_024276295.1 Acidobacteriota bacterium | reverse complement strand
TTCCTGTTCTCGACGACGTGCCACGAGGCGGCTCATGCCTGGGCGGCGCTGCGTGGCGGCGACGAGACGGCGTTTCGTGCCGGCCAGGTGACGCTGAATCCGATCCCGCACGTGCGGCGCGAACCGTTCGGGATGCTCGTCGTGCCGCTGCTGGTCTACGCGCTGGCCGGCTACATGATCGGCTGGGCCTCGGCGCCGTACGACCCGCACTGGGCGGCGCGCCATCCGCGGCGCGCCGGGCTGATGTCGGCGGCGGGGCCGCTGGCGAACTTCGCCCTCGCGGCGATCGCGATCGCGATGATCCGCGTCCTCGCCGGGGTCGGATGGGGCATGCCGCCGGAGACGGCGTCGTTCGACCTGCTGATCGCCCCCGTGACGCCCGACCCGACGACCCTCGCCGTCGCGCGGTTCCTGAGCATCCTCGCCTCGCTCAACGTGCTGCTCGGCGTGTTCAACCTGATCCCGCTGCCGCCGCTCGACGGCGCGGGAGTCGTCGAGGCGTTCGGCGGCCCGACGGGCGCCCGCGCGATGGAGGCGGTGCGCTCGATCCCGATGGCGGGGCTGATCGGCCTGCTCGTCGCCTGGCAGGTCTTCGGCTGGCTCGCGGGGCCGCTGTTCCGGGCGATGCTGGAGCTGATCCATCCCGGCATGTACGGTTGACCGCCATGCCGGACGAATCCTGGACCCTGCTCGGCGAGCGTGCCGTCGCCGACCACCGCATCTTCCGCGTGCGGCTCGATCGCTATCACCTCGAGGGCGGCGCCGAGCGGGACTACGTCGTGCTCGACGGTCCCGACTGGGTCAACGTCGTCGCCCTGACCGCCGGCCGCGATCTCGTGCTCGTCCGGCAGTACCGCCACGGCGTGCGCACGGTCACGCTGGAGATCCCCGGCGGCATGGTCGACGACGGCGAGACGCCCGAGCAGGCGGCCCGGCGCGAACTGCGCGAGGAGACCGGCTGCGAGGCCGCTTCCCTCGAGAGGATCGGCACCGTCTGGCCGAACCCGGCGTGCCAGACCAACACCTGCCACACGTTTCTTGCGACCGGCGTGCGGTCGGTCGGCCCGCCCCGGCCCGATCCCGGCGAGCGGATCGAGGTCGTCACGCGGCCCGCCGCCGAGGCGCCGCGGCTGGTCCGCGAGGGGGAGATCCGCCACGCGCTGGTGGTCTGCGCGCTGGCGTTCGCCGGGCTGCTCGAGCCGCGGGGCACGGCGCCGTGAGCGACGCCGTGCGGCCCGGCATCCCGCCGCTGCGCATCGGCGCGCTGACGGTCGACCCGCCGCTGGTGCTGGCGCCGATGGCCGGGGTGACCGACCACCACTTCCGGCTGATCGTCCGCCGGATCGGCGGGGTCGGGCTGGTCTCGATGGAGTTCCTGCCGGCCGCGGCGCTGGTGCGCGGGATCCGCCCGGTGCTCCGCAAGGCGCACTTCGTCGAGGAGGAGCGTCCGCTGGCGAGCCAGATCTACGGCCGCGATCCGGAGGAGATGCGCCGTTCGGCGGCGCTCGTCGAGCAGCTCCGGCCGGACGTGTGCGACATCAACATGGGCTGTCCGGCGAACAAGATCCTGCGCAACTGCGCCGGTGCGGCGCTGATGGGCGATCTGCGCCGCGCGGCGCGGATGATCGAGCTGTGCCGCCGCGAGCTGTCGATCCCGCTGACCGTCAAGTTCCGGCTCGGCACGGGCCGCCCCGGCGAGCCGCTGAACTACCTCGAGCTGGGGCGGATCTGCGAGGACCTCGGCGTCGACGCGGTGGCGATGCACGCGCGCACCGCCCGGCAGATGTATCGCGGCCGGGCCGACTGGAGTCACCTCGCGCGGCTCAAGCGGGCGCTGCGGATTCCGGTGATCGGCAACGGCGACGTGCGCACGCCGGACGACGCGATCGAGATGTTCGAGCGCACCGGCGTCGACGGCGTGATGATCGGCCGCGCGGTGCTGACCGACCCGTTCGTGTTCCGCAGGGCGGCCGCGGCGCTGGCCGGCCGCCGTATCGAGCCGCCGACGGTCGAGGAGCGGTTCGAGCTGATCGAGACGCACTTCCGCTGGATCCTGCGCGACGAGGACCGGCGGACCGCGCTGCACAAGCTGCGCAGCTTTCTCGGGCGGTACGCTCACGGCCTGCCCGAAGGGCGCGCGCTGCGGCGGCGGATCAGCGGACTCGAGCATCCCGAGGAGTTCCTGCCGGCGGTCGAAAGTCATCTCCGCCCGACCGGCGCCGGTCGGCGATAATCGGCCCGGGAGCGAGCCATGCGCGCGGA
The DNA here is from genome assembly GCA_024276295.1 of Acidobacteriota bacterium. Lineage (GTDB taxonomy): Bacteria > Acidobacteriota > Polarisedimenticolia > J045 > J045 > J065. The sequence continues at coordinate 1,542 of JAJRXN010000434.1, read as the reverse complement.
AGTCCTGCGGATCGTCCTCGGCTTCGTGGCGCTCGCGGTCGTCGTCTACGGCGCCGCGACGGTGCTCGAGCCGTTCGCGCGGTCGATCATCTGGGCCGCGGTGCTCGGCTCGGCGACCTGGCCGGCGTACCGCTGGCTCCGCGAGCGCCTGCCCGGCGGGTCGGTCAGCAGCGCCCTGCTGATGACGCTGCTGATCGCGCTGCTGGTGGTGCTCCCGCTGGGCGGGATGCTGCTCGTGCTGGCCCACGAGGCGGAGCCGCTGGTGCTCGGCCTGCGCGACTGGGTCAGTGCCGGCGAGCCGACCGTGCCGGAGCCGTTCGACCGGCTTCCGTACGTGCGCGAGATCGCCGAGCAGCTCCACGCCACGCTCGCCGATCCGGAGGTGCGTCGCGTCTGGATCCGCCGGCTGGCCGACCCGACCGTCGGCGGTCCCGCGGCCCAGGCGGGGCGCCGGCTGCTGCGCAACGTGCTGTCGCTGGTGCTCACGCTGTTCACGCTGTTCTTCGTCTATAGCGACGGCGAGCGGATCGCGACCGAACTCCGGCTGCTGCTCGACCGGATCGCCGGCGGGCGCGGGCGGGCCCTGCTGCTCGCGGTGCGCACGACGGTGCGGGCCGTGGTGTACGGCTGGCTGATGACCGCCGCCGCCCAGGGCCTGCTGGCGATGGTCGGCTACTGGCTCGCCGGGCTGCGGGCGCCCGTGCTGCTCGGCCTGGCCACCGGGCTGGCGGCGGTGATCCCGTTCGGGATCACGCTCGTCTGGCTGCCGATCTGTCTCGGCCTGCTCGCCGCCGGGCACTGGATCGCCGCGCTGTTCGTCGCCCTCTGGTCGCTCGGCGTCGTCGGCATCGTCGACAACTTCCTGCGGCCGCTGTTCATTTCCGGCCCCGCCCGCGTGCCGTTCATCCTCGTGTTCTTCGGGCTGCTCGGCGGCCTGGTGGCCTACGGCGTGCTGGGGATCGTGCTCGGCCCGGTGTTCCTCGCCGTGCTGCTCGCGCTGTGGCGCGCCGCCCGCGACGCGCTGGCGGAGCCCCCGGCGGGACCCGCCACGGTGGGGGGGAGCGGGTGAACGCGGTCTTGCGGGCCGGCGCGGCGGCGGCTATCATCCGCGCGCTTTCGGCCCCCGAAGTCGAGCGGGAATAGCTCAGCTGGTAGAGCACGACCTTGCCAAGGTCGGGGTCGCGGGTTCGAGTCCCGTTTCCCGCTCCAGTCCATCTCTCGGGGATCGCTCCCGGCGCGGGTCGGACGAGCCGGGCGGGCGGACACGACGGCCCGCGAGCGCGCCCCGGCGGAGGCGCGATGCGGACTTCCGGACGGGATCCCGAGCGGCGCAGCGTTCTGATCACCGGTGCCGGCGGCGGCATCGGTCGGGCGACGGCATGCCGCCTCGCCGCCGACGGGTGGTCGCCCGTGCTGCTCGGACGTCGCCGGGAGACGCTCGAAGAGACCGCGGCGCTGTGCGGCGGCGATCCGCTGGTCCTCGAGGCGGACGTCACCTCCGAGGACTCGATCGACCGCGCGCTGGCCGCGCTCGAGCGCGGG
>JAJRXN010000433.1 GCA_024276295.1 Acidobacteriota bacterium | reverse complement strand
TCGTGCTGCTCGCGGGCCACCATGAGCACCCGCGCGACGACCTGTGCCGAGGCACCGTGGATTCCGCCCTCGAGCCGGTACACCCGCACCGTGGGATGATCGCCCGGCTCGGGGGGCGCCGCGATCCCGACCGGCAGCAGGGCCAGCACGAGCGCGAGAAGCCGCAGGGTCGGCACCGCACGAACTCTCATGCGGCCATTGTAGACCGGCGAGGCCCCCGAGCGGTGACTGACGGAGCGGAAGAAACCGGTTCGCGCTCAGGCTCCTGCGAACCGGGCGATGCGCGCCAGTCCCTCGTCGATCAGCGCCTCGCTGGTCGCGTACGACAGCCGCAGGTGACCCGGCATGCCGAAGGCCTCGCCCGGCACGGTCGCCACGGCGCACTCGCGGACCAGCGCTTCGCTCAGGGCCCGCGAGGAATCGAGACCGGTACGTGCCGCGAGTTCCCTCACGTCCGGAAACGCGTAGAACGCGCCGCGCGGGACGGGACAGCGGATCCCCGCGATCCGGTTCAGCCCCTCCACCATCCGGTCCCTCCGGCACCGGTAGATCTCGAGCATCTGCCGCGGCGCGTCCGCCGCCCGTTCGAGGGCTGCGAGCGCGGCGCTCTGGCTGATCGACGCGGCATGGGTCGCGTCGTGGCTCTGCACGGTCAGCATCGCCCGGATCAGTTCACGGTCGCCGATCGCGTAGCCGACACGCCAGCCGGTCATCGCCCAGGACTTCGAGAACGCGGAGACGAACAGCAGCCGGCCCCCGAGGCGATCACGGAACTCGAGCAGGCTCGCGCGGTCGGCCGGGTCGTAGACCAGCGCCTCGTACGTCTCGTCGGAGATCAGCCAAAGGTCCCTGTCCCGGCACAGTTCCACCAGGCGGGCGATCTCCTCGGGAGGAAGGATTCCGCCGGACGGATTCGACGGAGAATTGACGATCACCGCCACCGATGCCGGCGTGAGGGCCGCCTCGATCGCCTCGGCGCGGATCGTGAACCCGTCCTCGGCCCGCGTGCGGGCGAAGACCGGCGTGCCCCCGGCGAGTCGCACCTGCTCGGGAAACGACACCCAGTACGGCGCGACGACGACGACCTCGTCGCCGGCATTGACGAGCGCGAGCATCGCCGCGAACAGCAGGCTCTTCCCTCCCGCGCCCACCAGCACCTCGTCGGCGCCGATCGACTGGCTGGAACGCTCGGCGTAGTGGCGCGCGAGCGCCTCGCGCAGGTCGTGGATTCCCGCGGCGGACGTGTAGTGCGTGAAGTCCGCACCGATCGCCCGCACGGCGGCCGCCTTGGCCGGTTCGGGCGTCGGCTGGTCCGGTTCGCCAGGGCCGAAGTCGATCACCTCGCGCCCCGCGCGCCGCAGCCGATCGGCCTCGGCCTTGACCGCCATCGTCTGCGAGGCGCCGACGAGCGACAGACGGGATGCGAACCGCCGCGCCATCACGCACCTCCCTTCGGCGGGCCGAGCCGGGCGACGACGCGACGGAGCACCGGAGGAGGCACCAGCGCCGAGACGTCGCCCCCGAGCCGGGCGATCTCCCGTACCAGTCGGGACGAGATCGAGGCGACGGCCTCGTCCGGCGTGAGGAACACCGTCTCGAGGCGCGGCTCGAGACGCCGGTTCATGTGCGCCATCTGCAGTTCGTACTCGAAGTC
>JAJRXN010000432.1 GCA_024276295.1 Acidobacteriota bacterium | reverse complement strand
GTCGCCCCCGAGCCGGGCGATCTCCCGTACCAGTCGGGACGAGATCGAGGCGACGGCCTCGTCCGGCGTGAGGAACACCGTCTCGAGGCGCGGCTCGAGACGCCGGTTCATGTGCGCCATCTGCAGTTCGTACTCGAAGTCACCCGCGGCGCGCAGCCCGCGGATGATCATCCGCGCCCCGAGCCTGCGTGCGAAGTCGACCAGCAGGCCGTCGAAGGCCACGACCTCGACCCGTTCGATTCCGGCGTCGTCTATGGCGTCGGCGAGCATCTGGCGTCGCTCCTCGGCGTCGAACAGCGGTGTCTTCTCCGTGTTGCGCAGCACGGCGACCGTCAGCGAGTCGACGAGATCCGCGGCCCGCCGCACGAGATCGAGATGGCCGATCGTCACCGGGTCGAACGATCCCGGATAGATCGCCTTGAATCGGCCGTCGGTCATCGCTTCGCTCCTCGAGGACCCAGTCCGCGCAGCAGTTCCTCGGCGTGCCGCCGGGCGGTGTCGGTCACGACGCTGCCGCTGAGCATCCGGGCGATCTCCTCGACCCGATCGTACTCGTCTTCCAGCGTGCGCACGACCGCCACGGTGCGTCCCGAGCGGACCTTCTTCGTCACGTAGACGTGACGGTCGGCCCGTGCGGCGACCTGCGCCAGGTGCGTGATGCAGATCACCTGGTGCTCGCGCGCCGCGCGCGCGAGGAACTCGCCGAGCCGCTCGGCGGCGTCTCCGCCGAGTCCCTGGTCGACCTCGTCGAACACGAGGCAGCGCCGCGGAAGTCCGCTGCCGAGCGCGATGTCGAGAGCGAGCATGACGCGGCTGATCTCGCCGCCGGAGGCCACCTTGCGCAGCGGGCGGGCCGGCTCGCCGGGATTGGCCGCCAGCAGGAACTCGACGTCGTCGGCGCCTTCCGCCGGCGGCGAGCCTGCCAGCAGAGCCTCCACGTCCCGGGAGCGGATCTCCGGCTCGAGCCGGGCGTTCTTCATCGCGAGCCCGGCCAGCAGCCGGCTGACGTCGTCCGCCAGCCGCTGCGCGGCCTCGCGGCGTCGTGCCGACAGCGCCTCGACCGCGCGCCGGTAGCGCTCACCGGCCTCCTGCCGCGCCTGTCGGAGCGAGGACGCCGCGCCCTCCTCGGCGGCCAGGCCGTCGAGTTCGCGCTGCATCGCATCGGCACTGGCGATGATGTCCTCGAGACCGGCGCCGTCGAACCGCCGGCGCAGGCGTTCGAGCGCGACGAGGCGGTCCTCGATCTGCTCGAGCCGTGCCGGATCCGGGGTAACGTCGTCGACCGCACCGCGCAGATCGGAGGCGATGTCCTGGAGCTGCGCCCCGACGTCGTCGAGGCGATCGACGAGGTCCTCGTAGAGCGGGTCGCGTCCGGCGTGGGCCCGCAGGCGCCGCCCGGCGACGTGGACCCGGTCCTGCGCCGCGCCTTCTCCCTCGTAGAGCAGCTCGAGCGCGGCCTGCAGCGCCTCGCCGATCTCCTCGGCGTGCCGCAGGCGCTCGCGCTCGCGCCGCAGTTCGTCTTCTTCTCCGGGACGCGGCGCGACGGCCTCGAACTCGGCCAGCCGGAACGCCAGCAGGTCCCGCCGCTGCTC
>JAJRXN010000431.1 GCA_024276295.1 Acidobacteriota bacterium | reverse complement strand
GGATCGATCACGACCAGCGTCGTGGGTCTCATGCTTCTCCGGCCGCGCGGTGCGATCCCGCGGTGGCGACGAGCAGGACCAGCGCGGCGACGGCGGCGAGCGCCGCGCCGGTGAGGAACGCGATCGAGCGCCCGGCGCCGGCCCACAGGATGCCGAACAGCAGGCTCGCCGGCAGCGAGGCCAGCCCGGTCAGCGCGTGGAACCAGCCGAACGCCCGCCCGCGGGCCAGCGCGGGCGCGTACGAGGCGATCAGCGCGCGCTCGGCTCCCTCGACGACCCCGTAGTGCAGCCCGTAGAACGCGATCAGCACGACGACGGCCCCCGGGCTGGCGGCGAAGGCGAAGCCGGCGTAGGCGATCGCGTAGATCAGCCAGCCGAGCAGGATCACGCGTCGCGGACCGAAGCGGTCGGCCGCCTGGCCGCCGGGAAGACCGGGCAGGATCTTCGCCACGTGCAGCAGCACCCACAGCGCGAGCACGTGGCCGGCGCCGAGGTCGAACCTCGCCTGGGCATCGAAGAGCAGGAACAGATCGGTGCTGTTGCCGAGAGCGAACACCGTCAGCGCCGCGAGCACGAGGATCAGCCGGCGCGGCAGGGTCTCCGGCGTCTCCCGCGCCGGATCCGCGGTGCGCCGGACCGTCCGGCCGCCGGGCCGCTCGCGCACCGCGAGCAGGGCGAGCAGGGCCGCCGCGAGGGCCGGAATCGCCGCGACGACGAACAGGCGCCTCAGCGACCAGAGGGGTGCCGCGTCGGCGGCGGCCCCCCGGTGCCACAGCGTCGCCGCGCCGAGCCAGCCGCCGAGCAGCAGGGCGGCGAGGACCGGTCCGCCGAGAGCTCCGGCATGGTCGAGGATGCGGTGGAACGCGAAGGCGCGTCCGCGGGCCGATGCCGGGACCGATTCGGCGATCAGCGCGTCGCGCGGGGCTCCGCGCAGCCCCTTGCCGACACGGTCGAACGCCCGGAGCAGCACGACGTGCCACGGTGCCGTCGCCAGCGCCAGCGGGGCGCGGGTCAGCGCCGAGAACGCGTAGCCGGCGACAGTCAGCGGCTTGCGGCGGCGGGCGCGATCGCTGGCCCGGCCGGACCAGATCTTGACCAGGCTGGCGACGGTGTCGGCGAGCCCGTCCATCGTGCCGATGGCGATCGCCGCGCTCCCGAGCGGGGCGAGGCCGGCGAGGAACAGCGGCAGCAGGGGGTAGATCATCTCGGAGCTGGCGTCGTTGAGCAGACTGACCAGTCCGAGGACGAGCACGTTGCCGCCGACGGCCGCCCGCCAGCCGGCCGGCGGCTCGTGCGCACGGTCCCCGTCGCGCTCGCCCTGCCGCATCGGTCTCCTACGGAATCAGCCGCCGTTCCTTCGCGGCGTCGAGCAGCTCCTGGCGGTGGTCGGGGTGGGCGATTTCGATCAGTGCCTCGGCACGTTCGCGGAGGTTCTTGCCGAACAGGTGCGCGACACCGTGCTCGGTCACGACGTAGTGCACGTCGGCCCGGGTCGTCACCACGCCGGCCCCCTGCTTGAGCATCGGCACGATGCGGGACACGCCTCCTCTGGCCGTCGACGGCAGCGCGATCACCGGACGACCGTCCTTCGACCGCGCGGCTCCGCGGATGAAGTCGACCTGGCCGCCGAAGCCGGAGTAGATCCGCGTGCCGATCGAATCGGCGCAGACCTGGCCCGTCAGGTCGACCTCGCTCGCGGAGTTGATGGCGATCATGTTCTCGTTCTGGGCGATGACCCAGGGGTCGTTGGTGTGTTCGACGGGGTGCGACTCGATCAGCGGGTTGTTGTCCAGGAAGTCGTACAGCTCCGCGGTGCCGAGGGCGAACGTGATCACGACCTTGCCCGGATGAAGCGTTTTCTTCGCGCCGGTGATCAGCCCGCGCTCGATCGCCCGCATCCCGCCGTCGGAGAGCATCTCGGTGTGGATGCCGAGATCCTTCAGGCCGTCGAGCGACTCGTAGACGGCATCGGGGATGCCGCCGATGCCCATCTGCAGGCAGGCGCCGTCGCGGATCAGGCCGCGGATGTGCCCGCCGATCGCCTTTTCGACCTCGGTGCTCGGCCGCGGCCGGAGTTCCGGCAGCGGCGCCGTGTGCTCGACGATCGCATCGACGCGATTGACGTGGATGAACGTGTCGCCGAGGATCCGGGGCATCTTCTCGTTGACCTGGACGATCACCTTCTTCGCGGTCCGCAGGGCCGCCATGCAGGCCAGCGTCTCGACGCCGACGCTCATGAACCCGTGCTCGTCGGGCGGCGAGACCATCGCCATCGCCACGTCGAGCGGGACGATCCCCTCTTCGAACAGCCGCGGGATCTGGTGCAGGAACACCGGCACGTAGTCGGCACGCCCCTCGTTGACCGCGGCGCGGTCCGCCGGTCCGACGAACAGCGAATTGTGACGGAAATGCCCCTCCATCTCGGGAGCGCTGAGCGGGTCGTCGCCGAGCAGCAGGACGTGGTTGAGCTGGACGTTCTCCAGCTCGTCGTACCGCCGGGCGAGCGCCTCGACCAGTGCCGTCGGGATCGCCGCGTTCCCGCCGTAGTAGACCCGGTTGCCGCTCTCGACGACGCTGACCGCCTCGTCGGCGGAGCGCACCTTCGACCGGTACGTACCCAGCCAGCTCATCGCCTCACTCCTCCGTCGACGATGCGTCGAGCAGCGTTCCCAGCGGCTCGACCGGGATCGCGAGTGCCTCGGCCGCCGTCCGGTGCACCATCCTGCCGCGGTAGAGATAGGTCCCGCGCGCCAGACCGGGGTGCGTGGCCAGGGCCCGGGTCACGCCGTGGTCGGCCAGTTCCGCGATGTAGGGCATCGCCGCGAGCGAGAGCGCGCGCGACGCCGTGCGCGGGACGTCCGACGTCAGGTTCGGCACGCAGTAGTGCGTCACGCCGTGCACCTGGAACGTCGGGTTGTCCGGTGTCGTCGGACGGCTGGTCTCGACGCAGCCCCCCTCGTCGATCGACAGGTCGAGAATCACGCTCCCGGGCTTCATCGCCCGGACCATCTCCTCGGTGACCAGGCTCGGGGTCGGCGCGCCCGGCACGTTGACCGCCCCGATCAGCACGTCCGCCACCGCCGTCGAGCGCGCGATGTTGCGCCGCGAGGCGAACAGCGTGACGACCTCGCGGGGCCGGCAACGCTCGCTGCAGGCGCGCAGCCGTTCGATGTCGTGGTCCAGCACGATCACGTGGGCGCCGTTGGCCGCCGCGAACTGCGCGGCGGTCGTCCCGGCGACGCCGGCGCCGAGCACGACGACGGTCGCCGGCGGGATGCCCGGTGCGGCGCCGAGGACCACCCCACGGCCACCCTGTTCGTACTCGAGCAGCGAGGCCGCCTTGTGCACGATCATCTGGCCGGCGATCTCGGACAGCGCGCGCAGGATCGGGCGGTGGGTTCCGCGCTCGATGATCTCGTAGCCGATGGCGGTGATCTGCCGCTCGCGCATCCCCTCGACCAGGTCGCGGGGCATCACGGCGAGATGAAGAAAGCCGCAGACGGTGCTGCCGGCCTTGAGCATGCCGATCTCGTCGGCATGGAGCATCCCCACGCGACAGACGATGTCGGCGCGCCCGAAGACCTCCTCGGGACTGTACGCGATCGACGCTCCGGCCTCGCGGTAGGTCTCGTCCGTGAAGTGCGAGTGGCTTCCCGCGTCGCGCTCGATGAAGACCTCGTGCCCGTCCTGGACCAGCAGCGCGACGGCATAGGGCGTCAGTCCGACGCGATGCTCGTGGCGCAGCGATTCTTTCGGCACGCCGAAGATCATGGACAGCCTCCTTTGGCGAATCGGAGAGCCGGGATCCACTCCCGGTGTTGCGGCCGAGGCGGGTGCGGACGACCGGTCGAGCGGGGAAGGCCAAGGATACCTGCCGGAGGCCGGTCAGGCGAACCGGTTCACGGCGTGCGGGAGACCCGGGGCTTGATTCGGACCTTGGCACCGGGGGTCTGGTTGGTCTCGTGTGCCTCGGCCGCACCGAGCGGCAAGCGGAGCCTCTCGTGCCGCTCGCGGCCGACCGAAACAGCGAACTCCGCGCGAGACTCGAACGCGAAGAGGTCGGCCTGACGATGGCAAGGGAGTTCCTCGAGCCGTCTCGTCGTAGCAGGAAACGTTTCGGCAGGGAGTGGCGCTGGGCGCCCCGCGGCTGCTCGGACGATCGCCGGCGGCCGTGGGAATCTGTTGCGCGTCGAACAGCGCTGCGAGCGCGTGACGGATTCCAAGGTCGGATCATCTGGAAGGACTTTCCGAAATCGGCATCGCCGGACTTGACAGGCAGGGGGGAGGGTAGATTGCCGGCGCAACTGCCAACGCCGGAGTCTGCCAAGCGGTCAGCGAGCGCATGCCCGCTTCGTGGATGAGAGTCATGCCGCACGCCGACCCGCCAAGGAGGATGCAAGATGTTGAGAGCTGCATATCTGCTGGTTCGTCTGTCCCTGATGTTTCTTGTGACTCTCATGCCCAGCGCTTACGTGGTAGCAGCGGAGGAAGAGGAGGGAGACAGGGTCACGGTGATCCACGATCAGGCCGACGGATTCCAGATCGTCAGCCGGGAGGACGGGGGCCTCTCGTACCTCATCATCACGAACCAGCCCGCCGTCGTGTTCTCCCGTCTGCCGAGCGACCCGCGGTTCACGCAGACTATCGCCACGGGTCCCGAGCCTGGGCAGATCACGATGACCGTCGGACTCGACGAGGGAACCCATGCGATGGGCTGCAAGCAGCATAAGGCCTTCCTGGATGACCGCTGGACATGGAGGTGCAAGGGCAGCATCGGTGTCTGCGTGGTATGTGATGTGAAGCCCAAGCTCGAACCGGGGGATCTCGGTACCATCTACATCTCCGCGACGCCATGACCTGGCCGGCCGCTCGGTGTGCTCCGGCACGCCGGGCGGCTGCCGGCGAGGACAACCCGATGAAGCCTCTGTCGAAGTTCTCCGTCATTGGGTTCCTGGGAGGGCTGCTGCTCGGTGCCTGCGCTTCCCCCGGCGACTTGCCGCCTACGCCGGACGCGCGGAATGCAGTTCCCCACAGAGGCGATGTTCGTCTTGCTTTCCTGGGCAAGGCGCCCTCGCCGTTCGATCCAGATGTGCTTCTGCGACCCGTTCTGGAAGGATCCTGCAGGTTGCCATCGGGTCTGGTTGTAAGGTGGAAGAAGCCGACCGTCACGTCCTCGGACATGGTGCTGTGGGTGGGAGACGGTGAGCGAAGCGTGCGGATCGAGCCTTCGCCGCGCCTGGGTTTTCGCGAGATGGCCGGGACCGGAGAAAGTCCCGTTCGGTGTGACCAGCATCTGGACCGTATCTACTACGCAGATCCACTGCTCGGGTTTCTCATCGCCTGGCGCAGCGATGGTGTGGAGCTCTGGAGGATCGACCTCCGCAAGCATGGCTTCCGGCGCCGGGACATCGAGGAATACCGGTCGACTGATCCTGTGGAGATTACCCGCGCACTGTACGATGGAGAGCTTTCCGTCATCACGAACCTGGTAGTCGATGCTCGCGGGCGACTGCTCGTCGAGAGCAAGCCCAACCGTTTCTCCGTACGGCAGCTCTTGGTTCACAGATCAGGACATGTCCTCGGCGGGGTCGGTCCGTGGGACGGCTTCGTCGTCGATCCTGCCCCCGACGGGGGCTGGATTCTGTACTCGGGCGGCGTTGGGGCCCACGGCGACCTGCTTGTGCCGACGGAGTCCTGGCGACTCGATGTAGAATCCTCAGGAATCGACGCCGCAGTCGAACACTTCGTGGCTTGGTATCTGCCGGACCGGTTTGACGATGCATTCAAGTACCGGCAGTGCGCCGCCCAGCCGCCGGGAGTGATCGAGCGCTGGCTCGGTGAAGGGTATGACGAGAAGCTGGCCGTAACGACCAGGCGCGTCCACGATCGACTGGGACCTGCCTGGATTCAGGCGCAGCTCGACTACGCGCCGTTCAACCGGACGATCATCGAATTCGATCCGCATGCAGACGCGTGGCGGCAGCGTTTCCAGCGGACCCTGATCGAGGCCGGCGCCGATGTCGTCGTCAGGAGTGCGCTCTTGGATCACGATGAGCAGATGACGACTGCGGAAGGCAGTGCATCGAACTCGCGCTGATCCCGGGCCTCGGCCACTTTCCGGAGCGGGCCGACGCGGACGCCACGCTGCTGCTCGAACCGGTGGAGTGTCCGGAGGCGAAGGTCTCTGCAGCGGCGCTCTTTGGCCTCGTGTACCTCGGCCGCACCGAGCCGCCCACAGAGGTTCTCGCGCGGCTCGCGGCCGACCGAAACAGCGAACTCCGTGCGAGCTTCGAACGCGGACAGGTCAGCCTGACGATGGCAAGGGAGTTCCTCGAGTCGCCGCGTCGCGCCAGGAAACGTTTCGGCAGGGAGTGGCGCCGGGCGCCCCTCCGGCTGCTCAGACGATCGCCGGCGGGCGGGCCGAGCGGGAGGTCCAGAGCCACAGCGCGGCCACCGTGCGCCACGGGCGCCAGGACTCGGCCCGGGCGGAGCACTCGGCGGGCGAAGGGGTCTGCCTTGCATCGAGCAGCGCGCCGAGCGCATGCCGGATGCCGAGGTCGGAGGCGGGGAACACGTCGGGCCGGCCGAGGTGGAAGATCAGCAGCATCTGCGCCGTCCACGGGCCCAGCCCGGGAAGGGCGGTGACCTCCGCGATGATCGCGTCGTCGTCGGCTCGCGCCAGGCGATGAAGCGGCAGCGAGCCGGCTGCGGCACGCCGCGCGAGGCCGAGTACTGTCGCGGCCTTGCTGCGGGACAGCCCTGCGTCGCGGAGCCGTCGTTCTCCGGCCCGCAGCACCGCCCCGGGCGTGAACCGGCCGCGCTCGCCGGCCACCGCGAGGGCCCGACGCGTGATGGTCCGGGCGGCCGGGATCCCGAGCTGCTGGTAGATCACCGCCGTGACGAGGAATCCGAACACGCCTCCCGGCCGGCGTGCCGGAAGCCGCGGCGGGCCCAGGCGCCGGGCGAGGGTCGCGAGCCGCTCGTCACGGCGCACGAGCGTCCGGACGGCACGGCGGACCGTCGCAGGGTCGAAGAGGGTCTCCGGCCGCGCCATCATCGGGCTCCTTCGTCCGGGAACGCCCCGTCCGGTGGCCGCTCCATGACCGGCCCGGCATAATCCGCGCCGCGGCGCCGTTGCCCGCCTGCGAGGATCGCATCATGCCGACCACGGCCGATTTCAGGAAGCACCTGCGGATCCTGATCGACGGGCAGCCGTACGTCGTCGTCGAGCATACGTTGCAGAGCCCGACGGCGCGCGGTTCGGCGACCCTGGTCCGTGCGCGGGTCCGCAACCTGCTGACCGGCCAGTTGCTCGACAAGACGTTCAAGGCGGGCGAGTCGTTCGACGCGCCCGATCTCGTCTACCGTGCCAGCCAGTTCCTGTATCGCGACGACGACGACCTGCATTTCATGGACGAGGAGACGTTCGAGCAGTTCTCCGTGCGCGCCGAGGCCGTGCCGGACGTGGCCCCCTGGCTGCGCGAGGGGCTCGTCGTGCGGGCGCTGCACTTCGAAGGCCGTGTGGCCACGGTCGAGCTGCCGCAGACGATGGTGGTCGAGGTGCTCGAGACCGAGCCCGCGGTCCGCGGCAACACCGCGGCCGGCAAGGTGATGAAACGGGCCGTCGTCGCCGACGGCGTCGAGATCCAGGTTCCGCTCTATCTCGAGGCGGGCGAGCGGATCGAAGTCGATCCCCGCGAACGGCGCTTCATCCGGCGCGCCACGTAGCGCGGCGTTCCGCGGCGGGCTTCAGCGGCGCCAGTGCAGCCCCACGGTGATCTCCGTGGTCTTCGCGGTGCGTTCGAGCACGTTCTGCAGGCGGTGGAACCGTTTGAAGCGGCCATCGAAGATCACACTCAGCCGTTCGCCGAGAGGAATCTCGGCCTGCAGGCCGACGAAGAAGTCGACGCCGCTGCCGCCGGAGACGATCAGGGACGGATCGCGGTCCGGAATCTGGCCGAAGTTCGTGAACGGCCCGTCCTCGTCGAGCGTGGCCCAGCCGACACCGAACGGCACGCCCCAGGTGACCTTCCCCGACCCGAAACGCGGGACGTAGGCCAGGTCGAAGTAGTAGAGCTTGGCGCCGATGTCGCCGTTGGGCGTGCCGAGCACCGTCGTCGAGGACAGTCCGAGGCGGAGTTCGAGCCGCGTCTTCTCGGCGATGGCGATCGTCATCAGGCCGCCGAGCACGGTGCTGTCGTCGAGTTCCGGCGTGAATTCGCCGACGAACGTCGCCTCGCTGATCGTGTCGCCGAAGATCTGCCCGGCGTAGACCCCGAACCCGTATCGCGAGGACGCACGCTCCTCGGTGGCCATGTCCGTGGCTTCATGCTTCCCCGGCTCCTCCTGGGCCAGCACCGAGGCGCCACCGCCGAGGAGCATCGCCAGTCCGATCAGCCAGCACGTCGCGTTGCGCATGTCATCTCTCCAGTAAGATCAGTCCATGATCCGGGGCCCGAAGGTCCGGTCCGGGACCGGAAGTGGGCCGGGGCCGCGGCATTATCCACGTCGATCCGCCCGCTGTCACCCCGGCGTGGTCCGGTCACGCGACTCCTGCCCCGCACGCCGGAACGGCCTTCGGGTATCGTGGGCACGGGAGACCGCCGCCGATGAGCTTGATGGCTTTTCGCTCGACCGTACCGGCCCTGTGTCTCGGGCTGCTGGTGACGCTGCTTGCGTCGGGCTGCGAGACGGAGTCAGGAAGTCCGCCGCCGGCGCCGGAGCCGCCTCCCGAGGAGGTGCTGCGCGAGGCCCTGCTCGCGGTGCTCTCCGCACCGGATGCCCCGGCCGCCGTACCGGCCGACCGGCTCGCGGTGGCGGTGCTGACGCCGGAGGGATTCGACTACCGCGCTCCGACGGCCGAGGAACTCGCCGCGCTGTGGCTTCCGGCGCAGGTCGAGGACGTGACGATCGAGTCGATGAGCTGTCGCTACTTTCCGGTCTGGCGGGTCGTCTACCGGCCCACGATCGCGGGTCGCGAAGGCCCGCCGCTGGTCAGCGAGGTCGTGCCGATCGACGGCGTCTACAAGCTGCTGATCCGCTGGCGGGCGGCGATTCTCAACGACGAGGGCCGGCTCGTGCCCGACTTTCGCCCCGGCGCGCTGGCGGGATCGATCATTCCGGCCGGCGGCGATCGGGTGACGGTCGTCGCCCAGCCCCCGTGGGTCGATCTCCGTCCCCAGGAGCGCGAGTAGGCGCCGGCGGGCGGGGCCGGCTACCACTTCCTGATCGTCAGCACGACCGCCCCGATGACCACGTCGGCGATCGTGAGGCGGTCCGCGAGGTCGATCCGCTCGGGAGGCGAGCCGTCGCCCGGATCGGGCAGCAGCCAGAGCGTGCGCTCGCCGTCGGTGAGGCTCAGCCGGGAGAACGCCGGCGGGCGGTCCGGCAGGTGCACGAGGTGGATCCGCGCCGGGTCGATCGCGTCGATGCGGCAATCGAGGACCGCCACGTCATCCGGCTGAAGCCAGCTCCGCACGCGCGCACCGTTGGCGTCGTCGATCCGGAGCGCCACCAGTCCGTCGGCGGTGGCGCGGCCGACCAGCGCGCCGTCGATCGCCAGGGCGGCCTGGATCTCGGCGTCGCTCGGCCGGTCGCTGCAGGCGACCTCGCCCGAGACCAGCAGCGGGACCGGAAGCGCGCGCTCGAGCGCCTCCCTGCGGAACAGCCGCACCAGCGGCGGGGCGTCTCCGTCGTCCACCAGGTGAGGCGGCGGGACGGTCGTCCGGGGGGCCTGCTCGACGGAGTCCCGCTCGAGGTAGGGCGCCACGTCGGGATCGCCGTGGCTGAGCGCGAGCAGCGCGCGCCGGGTGCGCTCGTCCATCCGGGCCATCGCCGACCACACGCGGTAGAGGTCCTCGCGATCCTCGAGGGCCCGGGCGATCCGGACGGCGACGTCTTCCGAAGGCACCTTCTCGCCATGCTCGATGAGCGAGACGTACGACGGACTGACGCCCACGCGGCGCGCGAGTTCGAGACCGGTCAACCCGCGGCGAACCCTGAGCGTCCGGATTCTCCGGTGCAAGGACAGCACGACGCTCTCCCCAGACGCGGGGGGAGCGTACGCAGATGGCCTCCGGAATACAACCGGTTCGGCCGCCGCGCTAGAATGCGCGCCCGCCGGCCCGGAGACAGGTCTTGTTCCTTCCGATCGGAGATGCTCCGAATCCGCTGACGCGCCCGGTGATGACCTGGGCGCTGATCGCGGCGAACGTGCTGGTCTATCTCGCGATGATCCCCGCGGCGGCGCGGCCGGCCGACCCGCGCGATCCGGCGTTCGTCGAGTACGTCCGGACGCTCGCTTCGGAACGCGGATTCGACCGACGGACGCTGCGCGTCGTCGCCGCCGGGATGACCGAGTACGACCTGATCGTCTATCGCTGGGGCTACAAGCCGGCCGCGCCGAGCCTGGTCACGCTGCTGACCAGCATGTTCCTGCACGGCGGCTTCATGCACCTGTTCGGCAACATGCTGTTCCTGTGGATCTACGGCGACAACGTCGAGCACCGTCTCGGCCGGCCGGGATACCTCGCGGCGTACCTGGCCACCGGCGTCGCCGCGACCCTGTTCGACGGGATGATCCGTTCGGCGTCCGGCATTCCGAGCATCGGCGCCTCCGGGGCGATCTCCGGCGTGCTCGGGGCCTACTTCATCTGGTTTCCCCACAACCGGGTGCGGGTGATGGTGTTCCTGTTCCCGTTCCTGATGGACGTGATCGAGTTTCCGGCGCGGGTCGTCCTGCTGTTCTACCTCATGGTGGACAATCTGCTGCCGTTCCTGTTCACCGGCGGTCGCGGGACCGGCGTCGCCTACGGAGCGCACATCGGGGGCTTCTTCGCCGGCCTCGCGCTGGCCTGGGGCGTCTCCCGCGTCACGCAGCGCGGGCGGATTCCGCGGGGCGGGCGGGCGCGTGGGGCCCCGGCGACCGGCCCCGATCTGGCCGTGGCCTTCGACGAGGCGGTGTCCGAAGGGGACCTCGAAGGCGCCCTGGCGCTGCTGTTCGAAACGCCCCGCGCGCTCTCGCGGGCGGCGATCGGGCCGGAGGCGAAGCTCCGGCTCGGCCAGGAACTGGTGCGCGCCGGCCGGCCCCGCTCGGCGCTGGCGGTCTTCCAGCGGGTGCTGACCGACCACCCCGCCGACGACGACGTGCGGGCCGCGGCACACCTGGGAGCCGCCGCCGTCCAGCTCCGGCAGCTCGGCATGGAGACGGCCGCCTACCAGCACATCTACTCGGCGCTCGAGGAATCGTCCGATCCGGCGCTCCGGGCCCGCGCCGCGGCACTGCTCGAGGAACTGCGCACGCGCACGCGCGCCGTGCCGCGCCTGCGGCGCTGACGCTCCCGGACGATCCGCGCGGCGCCCCCGCTCAGCAGCGGCGCAGCGCGTCGCGGTACGCCTCGAGCGTCGCCTCGTCGAACAGGACGATCACGACCTTCTCCAGCCGGGTTTCGGCCTCCGAGAGGTAGTCGCGGACCGCCGAGATCGCGATCCGTGCCGCGCGGTCGACGGGAAACCGGTAGGCGCCGGTCGACAGCGACGGAAACGCGATCGTCCGCGCGCCGAGTTCGTCGGCCAGCTCGAGGCTGCGGCGCCAGGCCGAACGCAGCCGATCGTCCTCGCCGCGCGTGCCGTCGCGCCAGACCGGGCCGACGGCGTGAATCACCCACCGCGCCGGAAGTCGCCCGGCGCCGGTCGCCACGGCCGCCCCGGTCGGGCAGCCGCCGATCTCGCGGCACTGCTCCATGATCGACGGGCCGCCCGCGCGGTGGATCGCGCCGTCGACGCCACCGCCGCCCGCCAGCCGCGCGTTGGCCGCGTTGACGATCGCGTCGACCCGCTGCCGCGTGATGTCGCCCTGGACGAGTTCGAGCGTCGTGTTTCCGAAGACGATCCGGTCCATCGAGTCTCCTCCCGGCGTCCGCTGCCGTCTTCGCGCCGGCGCGCTATATCATCGCCCGATGCGTCTGCCGTGCACGATCCTGTCGATCGCCGCGGGAGCTGCCGGCCTCGCGGCGGCCCTGTTCGCGGTCGGTCCCTCCCTGGCCGGGGGCGAGGATTCGCCGTGGGTCGGCCGGCGGCTGTCGGTCGACGGGGCGACGGTCGCGGTCGATCTGCTGCCGGACGATGCCTCGGCCGCCGGGCCGCTGCTCCGGCTCGGGGTGGACGCGCTGCGTGCGACCCGGGCGTATCTCGGCCCGGCGGCCGCACCGCGGCGCGTGGCGATCGTCGCCTGGCCCCGCGACCGGCAGTTGCCGGCGGGAGCGCCGGCCGGCCTGCGGGTCGAGCCGGGCTTCCGCGCGGACACTCCCGGGGCCGCGGAGCGGATCGCCGTCGACGTCGTCCGGCGCGCCTTTGCCGACGGGGACGGGGCGGCCCCCGCCGCCGGTCCGGTGCCGTCGATGGCGCTCTACGTCGCCACGCACCGGCTCGGTCTCGAGACGATCGACGCTCTCGCCGCGCGCCGCCGCTGGCGGCGGATCGTCGATCTGGCGTCGCGCACCGGCGACCCGTCGGCCGGCGCCGTCGAGCGCGGCGCCCTCCTGCTGCACCACCTCCGGCTGGCGGCCGGCGACGGGCCGTTCGATGCGGCGATGCATGCGCTGGCCACGGGCCCCGCGCCACGGTCCTGGCCGGTCGTGGTCGCGGCGATCGAGACCGCCGCCCATCGGGACCTGGGCTGGCTCGCCCGGCCATGGGTCGAGGGCGACGTGGTGCCGTTCCTCGGACTCGCCGCGGCCGACTGGCGGCGTCGCGATCCGGACGGCAGCGGCGTTCTGGCCGTCACCGTGCGTTCGCAGCCCTCCCTCCCGCAGCGGCTCGTCGTCCGTGTCGTCGACCGCGACGGGCGCACCGTCTCGTCGACCGCCTGGCTCGCCGGAGGCGAGACGGCGGTCGTCGTCCGGCTCGCCGCGCCGCCGGCACTGCTGACCGTCGATCCCTCCGCCGAGATGCTGCGCCGGCTCGATCCGGCCGAACGGCCCCCGCTGATCGGCGAGGCGCTCGCGCGGGACGCCGGTCTCGTCGTGGTCGGTTCGGGCCGGGGGGAGCGCTGGCGCGACGCCGTGCGCGCGCTCGTGGCGACGGCACCGCTGCTCGAGACCGCCGCCACGGTGCGCGTCGATCGCCAGATCGAGGTCGGCGCCCTGGACGCCGCATTGCGGGTGATCGCCCTGGGCGTGCCGCGGGGTGACATCGCCGGGCCGCTGCGCGAGCGGCTCGCGCGCGCCGGCGTCCGTCTCGGCGACGAGCGGTACCGGTTCGCCGGGAGGACCGTCCGGGGGCCGCGGACGGGACTCGCCGTCGCGCTGCCGGCGGCGACGGCCGGAGAGCCTCCGGTGCTGGTGCTCGACGCCCCGAGTCCGGAGACCCTGCGCGTGATGCTCGACCGGCTCCCCGCGCTCGCGGCGGAGTCGTTCGCGCTGTTCGAGGACGGGCGTCTCGTTGCGGCGGGCGTGCTGCCTGCCGGCCAGGGCCCGCTCTAGAAGACCTTCGGAGTCGACCCGTGACTGGAAAGCCTGACGAACGCGCCCTCGAACGGCTCGCCCTCGCAGGCCGGGCGGCGATGCGCCGCATCTGGGCCCGGCGCGACGACCGGGCCGCGATGAGCCTGCCGGAGAAGCGGATCCTCGAGCAGATGGAGCGCCATCTCGAGGCGCGTGCGTTCTGGGAGGGGGCCGATCCGGACGAGCACGAGAACCCGTTCCTGCACGTCACGCTGCATCACCAGGTCGTCGAGCAGATCGAGCGCGATCATCCGCCGGGAACGCGCGCGGCGTTCGAGCGGCTCGTCGGCGCCGGCCTCGACGCCCACGAGGCCGAGCATCGGCTGATCGACCTGTGGGCGCGGGAACTGGCCCGCCAGGTGCGCGAGCGACGTCCGTTCGACGCAGCCCGCTATCGCAGGGAACTCGACGCGCTGTCTTCGTGAGCCGCGGCGACCAGCCAGATCGTGTGTGCGCCCGCGTCGGCCTCGGCGGCCAGCACGCGCAGCACGTCGTCCCAGAGGGCGGCGGGCTCGACGACGAGCACGATCCGGCCTGCGCCGTCCGGGGCTCGCGCGGCCGGCTCGCCCCGCGCCGGATCGCGCGCCCGGTCCGGATCGCCGGCGCGCGGGGCGCCCCGGCGCGCGAACGCTTCCGGCGGGGGCGGTTCGTCCGCCAGCGGGAGCACGATCCTCGGCACGTCCGGGGGAATCTCCGGACTTCCACCGGAGACCACGACCAGCCGCGGGCCGGGGGCGGGCGTCGCCGCCCGCGGCGGATCCCGGGGCACGGGACCGTATCCGAGTCGCAGCGGGCCGCTGCCGGCCGCGGCGAGGACGTCGAGCGCGGCGTCGGCGAGCAGGGCGCGGTCGATCTTGAGCACCCGCACCCGGGAACACGCCGGCGGCAGCGGCAGGTCGACCGGCCCGCCGCGGCGGGAGACCCGTCGTTCGAGGCCCGCCTGCAGTTCTCCGCCGGGCGGCTCGCCGGTGGCCGCCTCGAGCGAGACCGGGATGCCGGCGGCGGGCAGGCGCGGGAGCGGAGGCAGCACGACCACCGTGCGGGGGATATCCGTCGGTAGCCAGTCCCGCATCGCCGGCGAGTCGGCCGAGGTGCGATGGAACGCGCTGTAGGCGGCGGCGATCCGCTCGTCGATCGCGGCGCGCGCCAGGTCGGGACAGGCCTCGGTCACCGCCCGGCGCGCCTCCGTCGTGGCTCCGAGCAGTCCCCGGGAGCCGAGAGGCAGCAGCGCCGCCGTCGAGACGAGGGCCAGCGCCCAGGCGCCCGCGACCGCCAGGGCGGTGTTGCGCAGCCAGGGCCAGGGGCGCGTGATGCCGGCGAGCAGCGAGACGTGGACGAAGAAGATCGCCGAGAGCGAGGCGAGCAGCAGCGTCTCCGTACCGCTCCAGGCTCCCGCGAGCCGTGTTCCCGTCGCCACCTGCCGCATGTCGAAGAACAGCGCACCGGCGCCGGTCGAGATCAGGGCGCGGGCATGGAGGTGCGAGCCGATCAGGATCGCCACCAGCGGGACGAGCGGCGCATGGGCGATCAGCCAGCGCCGCCGCAGCCGGCGCCGTGTCTGCTCGAAGACGGAGCCGGACGGGCCGGACAGCGGCAGCAGCGCGACGAGGGCGACCCAGACTCCGACATCGATCGAGAACAGTGCCAGCGCGAACATCCGCGGCCAGTGCAGGGGAAACGGTGCATAGAACTCGACCGCCGGCACGATTCCGTCGTCGAGCATCTGCAGCCAGGAGTAATGCAGCAGGAAACCGTAGCCGAGGGCGAGGGGCACCTGGAGGGCTGCCGTGGAGAGCGCCGCGGACAGCAGGGCCCGCCGGCGCGTCCCGCGGGGAGCGCGCCGGCGACCCCGGCCGCCGTCCGGGGAACCTCCCGTCGTCACCATGCCTCCATGGGGCCGAAAGCCTACACCGTGGTCCGAGGATTGTGGCGTCACGGGGGCCGCACGGAAAACCTCTCTCCTCGCTGGCGTAACCCGGGAAGGAGTCGCTACATCTCGGGGGAGCGGCGTCGCCGACATGGCGCCGTCGGGAGATCCTCCATGCCTGACGTCGTGCTCTATGTCCGGAGCTGGTGTCCGTGGTGCCACCAGGCCCGCGAACTGCTGGCCACCAAGGGCATCCGCCAGCGGGAGATCGACATCGAGAAGGAACCGG
This sequence comes from Acidobacteriota bacterium, assembly GCA_024276295.1. Taxonomy (GTDB): domain Bacteria; phylum Acidobacteriota; class Polarisedimenticolia; order J045; family J045; genus J065. The sequence goes on along the minus strand of JAJRXN010000431.1, from coordinate 752 downwards.
ATCGCCAGGCCGAGATGATCGAGCGGGCGGCAGGGCGCACGACGGTCCCGCAGGTGATCATCGGCGGGCGGCACATCGGAGGGTTCGACGACCTGGCGGCGCTCGACGCCCGCGGCGAATTGGACCGGCTGCTGGCGGCGACGTCTCAGGCCGGCGGGGACGACGCCGAGTAGACCAGCGACTCCGCATTGAACGTCGCGTGCATCGCCAGCGGCGCGGCGATCGTCCGTTCCCGCTCGTAGGCCCACGCCGCGAGCAGTCCGACGGCGACGAGCTGGGGCGACGACCACGGCATCAGGTGCACCAGCGCGAAGGCGAGCGCCGAGGCGAGAGCCGCCACCGGGAACGGGAACGTGCGGCGCAGACCGGCGAAGACGAACCCGCGGAAGAACAGCTCCTCGCCGAGCGGAGCCACGACCACCGCGAAGAGCACGAGCAGCGGAAGCGGGCCGGCGAGTCCGGCCATCTGCCGTGCGAGTTCGACGTCCATCCGCGCGGCCGCCTCCGGCCAGCTCCAGCGCAGTCCGGCGTCGTAGCCCAGCGCCACCAGGAAGGCGAGCAGCCCGAACAGCACGCCGCGCCACGCCGGCGCCGCGACCGGGCGCCGCAGTCCGAGGGCCGTCGGCCGCGCACCGGCCGCGGCGGCCCCGCCGAAGGCGGCCAGCAGCAGCACGCCCTGTGTCGCGCCGACGATCGCGTAGCGGTACGGCACGCCTTCGAGCGGAAACCCGCCGAGCCGGAAGCCGATGGTG
>JAJRXN010000430.1 GCA_024276295.1 Acidobacteriota bacterium | reverse complement strand
CGTGTGCGCACCGCGCACGCGACAGGTCAAGGGCGGTCCACCGAGCCGCATGGCACGATTCCTGTCTGCGGGGCAGGCCGAGGCGCCTTGACCACCGGCACCGGGCCACCGTACAGAGACATCGGCGGGCACCATCCTCCCTGAGCCATGTCGGCTCGGGCACGGTGGGAGTGGGGAGATGAACGAAAGGCGCAGGAGGCAGGGCCGCAAGCCCTGCCGGCCACCGGCCGCAACCGGCCTCGGCGCCGTCGGCACGTTTCTTCGACGGCTTCGCCTCGCGCAGGGGCGGCGGCAGGACGAGTTGGCCGGAATGAGTGTGCTTTCCGGGCATGTGTTCGATCGCACCTATGTCGCCCGCCAAGAGGCCGGCGAATTCGCCGGCTCGGTGAAGCGTTTCCTGACCTATCTGCGGCTGCTCCACGCGAACGTGAACGTGGTCTCGGAGATGATTCGCGTGGCGAGTCTCCATGCCGACGGCCTGGAGGAGCTGTCGGCCTCTCTGCTGATGGAGAAAGCCGAGGCGCTGACGGCGCAGGGCCAGCACGACGAGGCGTTGTCCTGTGCGCTTGCGGCGGTACACAAGGGGATCTCCGCGGACTGCATCCAGGACCAGGCCCGGGGGCTTCTCTGTGCAGCGGTCGTTCTCGGAAACCAGGAGTCCTGGACGCTCAGTCTGGAGTTCGCCGAACAGGCGCTCACCCTACCGTCCATCGACGATCGGCTCCGCGGACGTGCCGGCATCCAGCTTGCCAACGCCCAGATCGCTCTCGGGAGAATCGCCTCGGCCGAGATCACGCTGACGCTCCTCGGGGAGGAGTGGATCAGGGACGACCGGCGACTCGCCGCGATGTACTGGCACGATCTGGGAATCGTCCGTCGCGAGCAGGGAAGGCACGAAGAAGCGGTCGCGGCCTTGGCCGAGGCCGATCGGCTGTACGACGCGACGGGAGCGTGCACACGAAGACAGTCGGAACTCCTCGGGGCGATGGCGCGTTCGGTTCTCGATACCGGTCAGGTGCAGCGTGCCCTGGCGCTCGCCGAGAAGGGACTGCGTCTGGCGCGCGAATCCGGCCACCGGCTCGCCGTCACCCAGGCCCTGATACACGCCGGAAGAGTACACGCCGCCGCCGGCCAGGGTGGCGCAGCGCGGCGCGATCTGCTGGAGGCCGAGGCGCTCGCCAGGGAACTCGGCCATTCGGGGTTGCTCTTCGCCGCACGGCTCTGGCTCTACGCCGCTGCACGCCGGGCGGGAGAACGCCCGCTCGAGGCCCTGCTCCGTCGCCGCCTCCTCAAGGACCGGCCGCAGGTCGTTCTCGCTCGCGAGGAAGCCGAGACCTTCGAGCGGTTCTTCGGCCCGGCCGCCACCCCCAGGAACCGGAGCTGACACGCTCCGGCAACCAGCCCGCGCCGGGCCTGACGGGGGAACCACGATGCGTCGAGTCGGCGCCCGCGCCTGATCACGCCGGCGGCTTCCGGCTTCCCTCCGGGGACTCCTCGACGGCGGCGCTGTCGCTGGTTCCGCCGAACAGCCACCGCACCGGCCAGGCCCAGGCG
>JAJRXN010000031.1 GCA_024276295.1 Acidobacteriota bacterium | reverse complement strand
GTGCCGGCGTCGACCGTGAAGCCGCCGGCGAGACGGCCGTACGAGCGGTCCGGGTTGAGCACGTCGACGTCCCGCGGTCCGGCCGGGGCGTCGGCCGCGATCCGGATGTCGACCGACAGGGTCGAGCAGGAGTCGCGACGGGTCGCCAGCACGGTGATCCCGGTGCCGGAGAACTCGACGGTGGCGCCGGTGTCGAACGACTCGCCGCTGATGGTCAGCGTCAGCGACGCCCCCTGTTCTCCGCGGGACGGGACGACCGACGCGACGACCGGTCGCGGCAGCCCGGAGATCTCGTTCGAGTACGTCTCCGACTCGAGTCCCTGATCGTCGTACGCCTTGACCGCGACGAAGTAGCGCGTGCAGGCGGTCAGCCCCGAGAGCGTGGTCGACGTGTTCGACCCGCCGGGGACGTCCTTGCTGTTCTGGTACACGCCGGACGCCGTGCCGTAGTAGACCTTGTACCCGCTGGCCCCGGAGACCGGGTCCCACGCGACGTCCATCGTGCCGGCCTGGACCGCCAGGCCGGCCGTCGCCAGCAGCATGAACGCGACAAGAAACAGACTCCGACCCGAACGCGAACCGTGTGCGCGCCGACCCATGTCCCACGTCCTCTCGAGTGTTCGACCGAAACCGCGCCGCATCGGACAGCGACCGGACGTGCTGCTTGTGCAAGCGGCGGGCCACGGCCACGCACCGGAGCCGTACGGACCGTCTGCGGCTGTTCGCGGGGCAGGACGGCGGACGCTGACGAACCTGAAATCGGCGCCGGGCACGCTCCCGGCGCTCGCGATTTCGAATTCGTGCGCGGTTACGGCAGTTCGTAGAGCTTCGGATCGACGCGGGGCGGGAGCCGGCGGCGGACGAGTTCGGCGAGCCGGCGCCGCGAGCGGCCGGGCGATTCGTCGAACGGATCGTCGAGCGCGTCGCCGAGTTCCTCCTCGACGGCCTCCGGATCCTCGCCCGCCTCCATCCGGCGCAGCGCCTCTTCCATCGGGGCGCCGAGCGGCAGGCCCGCCATCTCGGACAGGCGCCGCATCAGCGCCGCCGCCTGGCGCGGGTCGTCCTCGTCGAGCCCGCCGGCCTCCCGCTCGAGCGTCGCCAGCGCGCGCTCGCGCTGCTGCTCGTCGAGGCTGGCCAGCGGGTCGTCGGCGTCCCCGTCCTCGCCGCGGCCGGACGAGATCGCGAACGTCGACGGCCGCCGCTCGAGTCCGGGGCGGCCGCAGCGCGGGCAGTCCGGGCGCGCCGCCGGACGGACCCGGCGCGAGAGGAAACTGAACAGCATGTGGCAGTCGGAGCAGTAGAACTCGTAGATCGGCATCGGTCGGGAAGTCCTCACGGTGTCGCTGGACGTCATTATGGCCGGAGCACGCAGCCGCGGCTGGCCCGCAGGGCACCGGGTCGCCTATAAATGAGCCACGGGAGCGTACCGCCGGCCCGGGGAGAGAACGAGATGGAGGCATCGGCCTCGCACCGCGGAGAGATCGAGGACCTGCTGGCCGGGATCCTCGGGGCGAGCGGCTTCGAGCGGCCGTGGCCGCCGGAGCGGCCGCTGACCGACGCCGGTCTCGACTCGGTGGCGGTGCTCGAGCTGGTCGCCGCGCTCGAGGAGCGGTTCGGGATCCGGCTCGAGGGCGAGGACCTCGACGCGCAGAACCTGATGACGATCAGCGGCCTCGAGCGGCTCGTCGCCCGGAAGAGCGCCTGATGCGACCGACCGCCTATCTCGTGCACCACCTGCTCGAGCACAGCGCCGAGGCGCAGCCGGAGGCGCCGTTCCTGGTCCACGAGGGGCAGGTCCACGACTACGGGGCGGTCGACGCCGCCGCGAACCGGCTCTCCCGCCTGCTGCGCCGGCACGGCCTGCGCCGCGGCGAGCGGGTCGGCCTGCTGGCCCACAACGGCCTCGAGTACGTCGCGGCGTACTACGCGATCCTCAAGGCCGGCGGGGTGGCGGTGCCGCTCAACACGGCGGCCGACGGTCCGACCGTCCGCGGCATGCTCGCCGACTGCACGGCGCGGTTCCTGATCGCCGGTCCGCGCTTCGAGCAGGTGGTCACCGACGCCATCGCCGCGCTGCCCGACCTCGACGTCCTGATCGTCCCCGACCTGCAGGGCATCGACCCGCTGCCGGCCCACATCGAGGGCGTGCCGCTCGACGCCGCGGCGTCGGAATCGCCGGAGCCGCTCGACGTCGGACTGATCGACCTCGACCTGGCGTCGATCGTCTACACGTCGGGCAGCACCGGCCGGCCGCGGGGCGCGACGCTGACGCATCTCAACGTGATGAGCAACACGCGGTCGATCATCGGCTACTTGCGCCTGCGGCCGGACGACCGCGTGCTGCAGGTGCTGCCGTTCTACTACGTCTACGGCAAGTCGCTGCTCAACACCCACGCCGCGGTCGGCGGCGCCGTCGTGATCGAGAACCGGTTCATGTTCCCCAACACCGCGCTCGATACGCTCGAGCGCGAGCGCTGCACCGGGCTTTCGGGCGTGCCGTCGACGTTCGCGATCCTGCTCAACCGCTCGAACTTCGCCGAGCGGCGGCTCGAGCATCTGCGCTACGTCACGCAGGCCGGCGGCGGGATGAGCCCCGAACTGACCCGCCGCCTGATCGCTGCGCTGCCGGGACGCCGGATCTTCGTGATGTACGGGGCGACCGAGGCGTCGGCGCGGCTGACCTGGCTCGACCCCGACGCGCTGCCGCGCAAGATCGGCTCGATCGGCCGCGCGATCCCCAACGTGCGCGTCCGCGTGCTGCGCGAGGACGGCACCGAGGCGGCGCCGGGAGAGACCGGCGAGCTGGTCGCCAGCGGTTCGAACATCATGCGCGGTTACTGGAACGACGCCGGCGAGACGGCCCGCGTGCTCGACGAGCACGGCTACTGGACGGGCGACCTCGGGCGGATCGACGAGGACGGCTACCTGTGGGTCGTCGGCCGCAAGAAGGACATGATCAAGGCCGGCGCGCACCGGATCTCGGCCAAGGAGATCGAGGACGTGGTGCTCGAGTTTCCCGAGGTCCACGAAACGGCCGCCATCGGCGTGCCCCACGAGCTGCTCGGCGAGACGATCCGCATCTTCGTCGTGTTCCGCGAGCCGGCCTCCGGACCGGGCGAGGATCCGCGCTGCGAGGAACTCAGGCGCTTTCTCAGCCACCGGCTGCCGCCGTTCAAGCAGCCGGACCGGATCGTCGCCTGCACCGACCTGCCGAAGAACGAATCCGGGAAGATCATGAAACAGGCCCTGCGCCGGCAGGTGCAGGCCACTGCGACGGAGTCGTCCGATGCCCCTGAGTCCTGACGTGCTTGCCATCGACGCCGCGGCCGAGACGCGGCGCCTCGCGGAGACGATCGTCCGCCAGACCCGACGCGACCTCAAGCGGCAGGGGCTGGTGATCGGCGTCTCCGGCGGGATCGACTCCGCCGTGGCCCTCGGACTGGCCGTCGAGGCCATGGGGCCCCGGCGCGTGGTCGGCATCCTGATGCCGGACCGCCACTCGAGCCCGGAATCGGTCGACCTAGCGCGGGAATGGTGCGACACGCTGGGCGTCGAGCACCTGGTCGAGGACGTCACGCCGGCGCTGACCGGGCTCGGCTGCTACCGCCGGCAGACCGAGGCGATCCGGCTGATCTTCGCCGACTTCGACGAGGACCGCGACAAGTTCAAGATCCACATGCCGCCCGGCGTGCTCGAGCAGGACCGGGTGAACTTCTTCCTGCTGACCGTCGAGTACGCCGACGGCCGCGTC
>JAJRXN010000429.1 GCA_024276295.1 Acidobacteriota bacterium | reverse complement strand
CTCGCTGGAGACGACGACGGGGGTCGCGATCGGCTGAGTTCCTCCGCCGGGCGCCACCCGGCCACGGTGCGGCAGAAGCGGCGGGCCTCGTCCGGAAGCTCCGGATCGGCCAGCGCGCGGCGACAGGCGGCGGCCGACTCGGCGAATCGACCCTGCCGCTCGGCGACCATCGCGATGCCGAACCATGCCCGCCACAGATCGGGGGCGACGGCGCGGGCCCGCTCGAACGCCGCCGCGGCTCCGGAAACGTCGCCCGCCTTGAGCCGCCGGGATCCGACGGCGAGCAGCAGGTTCAGGTTGCCCGGATACCGCGCGAGCGCCGCCTCGAGCGGACCGAGCGAACGGCGGGCGTCGCGATCGCAGTCGAAGATCACCATCGCCGCGATGCCGGCCGACTCCCGCCTCAGGGACGAACGCACGGCCGCGCGCGCGGGCACGAGGGCCTCCCCGCAGCGCCCCGCCGCATGCAGGACCACGGCCCGCCGGGCGCGCCGCTCCGCGAGCAGGTCGACCCCACCCGCGACGACGATGGGGACCATCACGCAGACCAGCACGATCGCGGGCCAGCGTGCGCCGCCCGGCCGCACCCGGTCGCACCAGCCGAGAGCGGCGGCGGTGAAGGCGAGCGCGGCACTCGCGGGATTGTGCAGCGGAAAGCTGAACAGCCCGTGGAAGAGGACCCCGGCGACCGCCGCAGCCAGCGCCGCATCGACCGCGGCGTCGACGTCCCGGGGGCCCGCCAGCGCCCGCCGGGCGGCCCGCCACGCCCCCCCGACGAGAAACAGCCCGAGCAGGAACGCCGCCGGCACGCCGAGTTCCGCGGCGTGCTCGAGCAGGTCGGCGTGCGCATGGCGCACCCGGCGCTCGAGGCCCCAGTCCGGGGTGGGCCGCCTGGCCGCATGAAACTGCGTGTACGCGACGGGAAAGCGCCCGGCGCCGTGGCCGCCGAGCGGTCGCGCCAGCACCATCGCCATCGTGTTGCTCCGGAGAGCGACGCGGACGGAGGCGCTGCGCTCCGCGCCGCCGGCGAGCAGGCCGAGGGAGCGCACGACGCCGGGAAGCCGCGTCTCGCGGGGTGCCGGCACGATGGCGGCGACGAGCGCGGCGACGAGACACAGGGAGACGACGACCCCCACCTGCCGCAGGCGGTCTGCACGAACCCGCGCCGCGTAGAGGGCGAACCCCAGCAGCAGGGCCACCCCCACGGCCGCCCACGCGGCACGGGTCCGGGTGGCGACCAGGAAGACCACGCCGAGCGCCACCGCGGCCAGACTGAGCGCCCGCGGCACACGCCGCCCGGCCAGGAGCAGCGCCGCGAGGGCGAGCGGGATGGCCCCCACCAGCATCTGGGCGGCGACGTTGCGATTGACGAACGTCGCGGCCGGCGCGCGCGCCTGCTCGAAGAGGTCGAGGCCGCCCCAGTACTGGGCGGCTCCGAGCAGGCCCGACAGACCGCATGCGATCGCGGCGGTGAGCACGAGACTGCGGGCGATCCGTTCCCGCTGGGCGG
>JAJRXN010000428.1 GCA_024276295.1 Acidobacteriota bacterium | reverse complement strand
CCGGACTCGACGGCTCGCGAGAAGCGCAGCAGTTCCTCTCTGGCGCGCGCCGGCTCCAGTCTCTGGAGCCGGCAGGCCAGCAGGGAGCCGGCGGCGGTCGACACGGCGCATCCGGTCGTGCGCAGGGCGAGCGCCAGGCGATGTCGCGAGTCCATTTCCAGCTCGACCCGGACGCGATCGCCACAGGTGCGGTGTGCCCGCTCGATGATCACGGCAGGGGAAGACAGCGGGGCGGCATGCCGGGGATGGCGGTAATGATCGAGCAGTTCGTCCTGGAACAGCTGCCGCAGGTCAGTCATGGCAACCGAGAAAGCGGCGTGCGCGAAGCAGCGATTCGATCAGGTGGTCGACCTCCTCGCGTGAGTTGTACAGCCCGAAGCTGGCCCGGGCGGACGACGGTAGGCCGAGCCGCTCGTGCAGAGGCATCGCGCAGTGGTGCCCGGCGCGAATCGCCACTCCATCGCGATCGAGGAGCGTCGCCAGGTCGTGCGGATGGGCCTCGGCGTCGGCGAACGTCACCAGCGCGGCCCGGCTGCCACGCTCTCCGGGGCCGAGAACGCGCATGAACGGCAGCTCGGCAAGACGGTGCCAGGCGTATTCGGACAGGCACTGCGTGTGCTGCCAGACGCGTTCCATGCCGAAGCTCTCGAGATACTCGACAGCCGCTGCGAGCCCGACGGCGTCGGCGACGTTGGGCGTCCCGGCCTCGAAGCGCAGGGGCGGGGGGGCGTAGGTCGAAGTGGTGAATGTCACGGTGTCGATCATCTCGCCGCCACCGAGCCACGGATCGCACTCTTGGAGCAGTTCGCTGGTCGCGACGAGCGCGCCGATTCCGGTCGGTCCGTAGAGCTTGTGCCCGGAAAAGGCGAGGGCGTCGCAGCCGAGTGCCGCAAAGGAGACCGGCATGTGCGGCACGCTCTGGGCGGCATCGACGAAGACGCGAACCTGCGGTGCGGATGCGCGAACCTGTTCGGCAATCCGGGCGACCGGGTTGATCGTGCCGAGCACGTTCGATGCATGCGCGAGGCTCAGAACACGGACGCGGGGCGTGAGCAGGCGGTCGAGACTGTCGAGATCGAGGTGGCCGGTCGCGTCGATCGGGATGAAGCGGAGCTCGGCACCGGTCCGCCGGGCGACGAACTGCCACGGGACGAGGTTGCTGTGGTGCTCCATCTCCGTGAGCAGGATCACGTCGCCGGGAGCAAGGCGGGGAGCGGCCCATGCATGGGCGAGCAGATTGAGAGCCTCCGTCGTGTTGCGGGTGAACACGAGCCGCGAAGGATCATCGACGCCGACGAGTCCGGCGACGCGGCGACGGGCCTGCTCGTAGGCCTCGGTCGCCTCCTCCGCCAGGGTGTGGATTCCCCGGTGGACGTTCGCGTTGTGCTGCTCGTAGAAGCGGACGAGCGCGTCGATCACAACGCGCGGCTTCTGGGTCGTCGCCGCGTTGTCCAGATACACGAGGGGCCTGCCGTGGACCGTGCGCCGGAGGATCGGGAAGTCGCGGCGGACGCGCTCGACGTCGAGGACCGGGCAGAAATCGGCCGGGGGGCGTGCTGCAAGACGCCGCGGGTCCGTCAGGCGTTCGTCCGTGCTCATCTTCTGGGCCCTCGCTCCCTGTGGCAAACAAAAGACGAAAACTCCCCGCCGCCCGGCGAGCCGCCGCTCCGCATGTGCAACTCGCCGGACGCGAGAAACTTAGCAAATCTGGAAGATGAGGTCAAGTTTCTGGGCGCTCCTCGTGACGCAGCGACGGGGTCGGGCCAGGCCGTGACCGACCGGGGTCAGGTTCCGTCGACCAGCAGCCGGCGCGAGAGATCGGCGAGGGCCCACGACCCGCGGGGACGCAGGAAATGAAGCACGGCAATCCCGGCGTAGAGCAGGCGCATCCGGAGGGGGGCGAGACGGAACCGCCGCAGGGCGGGATCGTCCTGCAGATGCGCCAGACGGAGCGTCGCGCGCAGGGTGAGGACCTCGAGCAGGCCTTCCCAGGTCGGGGCTTCGGCCCGGATCTGGAGTTCGAGACAGAAGCCGATCCAGCGTTTCCGGCTCGGTGACCAGTAGCCGCAGCAGCGGAGCATCTCGGGAACGTCCCGCGTCAGGCGTGCTCGAAACACAAGCCTTGCTCCCACGTCGCGATCAGGGACACGTCTCGGCTGGCAGACGCGGCGCCCCGGAACTCGACCGTCCCAGCGAGCCGTCGGCTCCGCCAGCCTGCCGCGCCCCCACAAGGTACGTGAAGGCGCGACCCGGACCCGGATCCTCTGCGACAGGAGTGTAACGTGAGCGGATGTCACGGTGGTAGCAGGTGCCGGCATCGACCGGACCGCCCGGACCGGTCAGCTCGCCACGGTAGAGCAGGTAGACCAGAGTGCCGGCTTCCGGCTGCCACTCGACGAAAGGCCAAGGTGCTCCGGCATCGCCCTTGGGGCGCATCGTGATGTAGGCGACGATTCCGTCGCTCGGATCGCACGCGTCGCCGCGGCCATCCCCGTCCTCGTTCGCCTGGTCGGGATTTGGTGCCACAGGACAGTTGTCGTCGCAGTTCTCCGTCTGGCCGGGTGCGCACGGCTTGTCACCTACGCGCCCGGAACCGTCGCCGTCGTTGAGGATGCCGTCGTTGTCGGCGTCCGGATCGAGGTTGTTCGGGGTCCCGTCACCGTCCTCGTCGGTATCGCACACTCCCTGCACGCCGTCACCATCGACGTCCGGCTCGCCCGCGTTCGGCGTGCCGGGACAGGTATCGCACACGTCGCCGATCCCGTCGCCATCCCGGTCGACGTTGCTCGGGTCGAAGGTCTCGGGACAGCGGTCGACCTCGCCGCACAGGCCATCCCCGTCGACGTCATCGAGCGCATCATCCGGGCAGGAATCGCAGACGTCGCCGCGGGTGTCGTAGTCGCGGTCTTCCTGGAGCGGGTTGGCGAGTTCCGGGCAGTTGTCGGCGCAGAGCGGGACGCCATCCGCATCCCCGTCCGACTCCTCCGGCGGCAAGGATGGCCAGTCGGGATCGTTGCAGTCGTTGTTGAGCCCGTCACAGATCTCGGGTGCCCCGGGGTAGACGTCGGCATTGGCGTCGTCGCAGTCGCCCCGGCATTCGGAGGTGCCGTCGCCGTCGTCGTCGGTCTCGTCGGCGGGGACGGCCGGCCAGTTGGGGTCGTTGCAGTCGTTGTTGACGCCGTCGCAGACCTGCGGCGCTCCGGGATAGACGTCGGGGTTGGCGTCGTCGCAGTCGCCCTGGCACTCGGAGGTGCCGTCGCCGTCGTCGTCGGTCTCGTCGGCCGGCACGGCGGGCCACAGCGGATCGTTGCAGTCGTTGTTGATCCCGTCGCAGACCTGCGGCGCTCCGGGGTAGACGGCGCCGTTGGCGTCGTCGCAGTCACCTTGGCACTCGGAGGTGCCGTCGCCGTCGTCGTCCGTTTCGTTGGCCGGCGCCGCGGGCCACAGCGGATCGTTGCAGTCGTTGTTGATCCCGTCGCAGACCTGCGGCGCTCCGGGGTAGACGGCGCCGTTGGCGTCGTCGCAGTCACCTTGGCACTCGGAGGTGCCGTCGCCGTCGTCGTCGGTCTCGTCGGCGGGGACGGTCGGCCAGTTGGGGTCGTTGCAGTCGTTGTTGACGCCGTCGCAGACCTGCGGCGCTCCCGGATAGACGTCGCCGTTGTTGTCGTCGCAGTCGCCCTGGCACTCGGAGGTGCCGTCGCCGTCGTCGTCGGTCTCGTCGGCGGGGACGGTCGGCCAGTTGGGGTCGTTGCAGTCGTTGTTG
>JAJRXN010000427.1 GCA_024276295.1 Acidobacteriota bacterium | reverse complement strand
GCCATCGAGCGTCCGCCGTAGATCGGCTCGGAGAGCCGCAGCACCTTGCGCCGCGGATCGTAGTGATCGGTCAGCTCGCCGGCGACCGGAACGACCCGGACGTCGGAGATGCCGTGTTCACGCAGGATCGCCTCGGCGACCTGGGCCCCGGTCATCCCGGAGCGCACCGGCATCCTGCTGTACTTCGCGAACGTTCCCTTGACGCGGGCCTGGGCCCACAGCCCGAGCAGCATGCCCGCGCCGATCACCAGCAGGTAGAGAGGGTCGAAGAACATCCGTCGGAACTCCCCGCCGGCCGGACGGGAACCGCGCCCTACGCGCGGACCTCGGCACCGGTCGTGCGGAACACGAGCTTACCGTCTTCGAGATCGACCAGCACGTGACTGCCCGGGGCGATCTCTCCGGCGATCAGCTTCTCGGAGAGCGGCTCGAGCACCTCCTCGCGCAGCACGCGCCGCAGCGGCCGCGCCCCGTACGACAGGTCGTAGCCGCGCGCGGCGACGTGCCCCTTGGCCGCCTCGGTCAGCTCGAGGGTGATCTGCCGCGCGGCGAGCAGCGGCTCGAGGCGCCGGAGCTGGATCTCGAGGATGCCGCGGATCGCCTCCTCGTCGAGGCGGTGGAAGATCAGCGTCGCGTCGATCCGGTTGAGGAACTCCGGCCGGAACGTCCGCCGCAGCTCGGCCTGGATCCGGCGCTCGATCTCCTCCGGATCGTCGAGGTCGAGGATGTACTGGCTGCCGACGTTGGAGGTCATGATCAGGATCGCGTTGCGGAAGTCGACCGTCCGGCCGTGGCCGTCGGTCAGCCGCCCGTCCTCGAGCACCTGCAGCAGAATGTTGAACACGTCCGGATGCGCCTTCTCGATCTCGTCGAGCAGCACGACGCTGTACGGCCGGCGGCGGATCGCCTCGGTGAGCTGGCCGCCCTCCTCGTAGCCGACATAGCCCGGAGGTGCGCCGATCAGCCGGCTGACAGCGTGCTTTTCCATGTACTCGCTCATGTCGATCCGGACCATCGCGTGCTCGTCGTCGAACAGGAACTCGGCCAGCGCCCGGGCCAGCTCGGTCTTGCCGACGCCGGTCGGCCCGAGGAACAGGAACGAGCCGATCGGGCGGTTCGGATCGGTCAGCCCGGCCCGCGCCAGGCGGATCGCCCGCGCGACCTTGCTCACGGCGTGGTCCTGGCCGACGACCCGCTCGTGGATCCGCTGCTCCATGTGCAGGAGCTTCTCGCTCTCCGCCTCGAGCATCTTCTCGACCGGAATGCCGGTCCAGCGCGAGACGACGGCCGCGATGTCGTCGGCGGTCACCTCCTCGCGCAGGAACGAGCCGTGCTGCTGGGCCTCGGCCAGCTCCTGCTGCTTGGCCTCGATCCGCTTGCGGACCTCGGGCACGCGCCCGTAGGTGATCTCGGCCGCGCGCTGCAGGTCGCCCTGGCGCTGGGCCTGCTCGGCCTCGATCTTGAGCCGGTCCAGCTCCTCCTTGAGCTGCTTGATCTCATGGACCACGGTGCGCTGCGCCTCCCAGCGGCTGCGCATCGCGCGGACCTGCTCCTGGCGCTCGGCGATCTCCTGCTCGAGTTCGCGGATCCGTCCGGCGCTTTCCTCCCGTTCCTCCATCTTCAACGCCTGCAGTTCCATCTGCAGCCGCGTCAGCTGGCGCTCGGCGTCGTCGATCTCCGCCGGAACCGACTCGATCTCCATCTTGAGCCGGCTGGCCGCCTCGTCGACGAGGTCGATCGCCTTGTCCGGCAGGAAACGGTCGGCGATGTAGCGGTGCGAGAGCCGCGCCGCCGCCACCAGTGCCGCGTCGGCGATGCGGATTCCGTGGTGCAGCTCGTAGCGCTCCTTGAGCCCGCGCAGGATCGCGATCGTGTCCTCGACGTCGGGCTCGCCGACGAACACCGGCTGGAAGCGCCGTTCGAGCGCCTTGTCCTTTTCGATGTGCTTGCGGTACTCGTCGAGCGTCGTCGCGCCGATGCAGCGCAGCTCGCCGCGCGCCAGGGCCGGCTTGAGCATGTTCGCCGCGTCCTGCGAGCCCTCGGCCGCACCGGCACCGACCAGCGTGTGCAGCTCGTCGATGAACAGGATGATCCGGCCCTCGGCGGAGGTGACCTCCTTGAGCACCGCCTTGAGCCGCTCTTCGAACTCGCCGCGGTACTTGGCGCCGGCGACCAGCGCCCCGAGATCGAGAGCCAGCACGCGCTTGTCCTCGAGGCTCTCCGGCACGTCGCCGTGGGCGATCCGCAGCGCGATCCCCTCGACGATCGCCGTCTTGCCGACGCCGGGCGGTCCGATCAGCACCGGGTTGTTCTTCGTCCGCCGGGCGAGGACCTGCATCGTGCGGCGAATCTCCTCGTCGCGGCCGATCACCGGGTCGAGCTTCCCCTCGCGGGCCCGCGCGGTCAGGTCGATGGTGTAGCGCTCGAGGGCCTGGTACTTTCCTTCCGGCTCCGGATCGGTCACCTTCTGGCCGCCGCGGACCTGCTCGATCGCCGGACCGAGCGCCTCGGGCGTCACGCCCCGCTCGCGCAGCAGCCGGCCAGCGTCGCTCTTCGCATCCTCGGCCAGCGCGAGCAGCAGATGCTCGGTCGAGACGTAGTCGTCACCGCGGCGCCCGGCATCGGCCAGGGCGCGGTCGAGCACCTGCTCGAGTTCCTGCGAAAAGAACGTCCGCCCCCCGTCGACGCGGGGGCGCGCGTCGAGTGCCTGGGCCAGTGCGGCCTCGAGTGCGGGGAGCGTCGCACCGGTCCGCTCG
>JAJRXN010000426.1 GCA_024276295.1 Acidobacteriota bacterium | reverse complement strand
GCCGCCCCGGGCGAGGGCTCGGGGGCGGTCCGCGCGCGGGTCATCGCGGCGCGGGCGGTCGAAGAGCGCCGCAACGGAAGCTTCGGCGTGACCTGGAACGCGCATCTCGAGCCGCGCCACCTTGCGGAGGCCTGTCCGCTCACGCCCGCCGCACGCCGTGGCCTCGATGCCGCGATGGAGCGCCTCGGCTTGTCGGCGCGCGCCCACGACCGGATTCTCAAGGTCGCGCGGACGATCGCCGACCTGGCGGGGGAGGAGACGATCGACGTCCCGCACGTCGGCGAGGCGGTGTCCTACCGGACGCTGGACCGACCGGTGTTCCCGGACGACTGAACGCCGCCCTCGATCGCAGGGCCGCGCAGGGACCGGACATGCCGCGCCTCCCGGGCCGCGCCCACGACGACGGTGGTCGTCAGCCGGAGGCGTCGAGGGCGACCGACCGGAAGAGGCCGTCGGAGACCCAGCGCCGGAACCAGCCGAACAGCCTGTCCTGGCGCTCGTGGGTGCGCAGGCGCGCCGTGGCGGCCTCGAGGGCGCGGCCGAGCGTCTCGCCGGAAACGAGCGCGTCGAGCAGCTCGTATTCGGCGCGCGGCATCTCCCGCCAGTGCATGGTCTGGCCACGGCGCCAGACCAGCACCCGCGTCGCCCGCCGCCGGGGGGCCGGGGACGGACGGTCGTGCTCCCACGCCTCGCAGTGCGGCCGGATCGCGTGGCGCAGCGTGAGCAGCCGCAGTGCCGGGATCGGCGGCAGGCGGGCCTCGGCCCAGGCCTCCGATGGAATCCGCGCCACCTGCTCGGCCGCGAGCACGTCGCTCGGCTGCTCGTCGAACACCAGCGTCTGCGCCAGTTCGAAGCGCGCCAGGTCGCCCAGGAACGCGGCATCGTCGCGCCGGCAGCGTTCGTCGAGCCAGACCGGGAGGTTGTCGCCGAGCCGGTTGAGCGTGTACGAGCGCGAGGGGAAGGCCTCGACGTAGTCGAGCACGAGCTGTTCGAACGCTTCCTCGCCGACATGCCAGGCGAGTATCGGGTAGTCCTGTTCGAGCGCCTCGATCATCCGCAGCGGGTACATTCGCTTGTAGATCGCGATCCGTTCGGCCGGTTCGAGCGTCGCGGACGGGAGGATCAGTTCGTCGACCCGCGCACCGCCCGCCGCCTGCCGGGCTTCGGGGGCGGCGAGGGCCTCGTCGAGCGGCTCGGGGGAGACGACCACCGCCTGCATCCACCGCTGGAGCCCGGCCAGGGACGGCGCCGCGGCGCGATCGCTACGAGACATGATGCTGCTCCCGGCTGCCGTCGCGGGTCAGCCAGCGCCGCCGCGCCTCGAGCACCTCGGCGTGGACCACCTCGAACGGCGGGATGTCGGCGTCCCACTCCAGCAGCGTCGCCCGGTGTCCGACGTGCTCGAGCGTCGCCTCGTAGAGGTCCCACACGCGGGCATGGACATGGTCGGAGTGGGTGTCGAGCAGGTGCGTTCCCTTGTCGGTGAACCCGGCGAGGTGGAACTGGGGCACCCGCTCCGCCGGGATCGCGCGGATGTACTCGTACGGGTCGAACCCGTGGTTCGTCGCACTGACGTGGACGTTGTTGACATCGAGCAGCAGCCCGCAGTCGGCTTCCTCGGTCAGCCGTGCGAGGAACTCCCACTCGGGGATCGTCGACGAGGCGAACTCGAGGTAGGTCGAGGGGTTCTCGAGCATCAGCGGCCGCTCGAGGAACTCCTGGACGAGGCGCACGCGGTCGATCACGTGGCGCAGGCTTTCGTCCGTCAGCGGCAGCGGAAGCAGGTCGTGGGTGTTGCGTCCGAGCACGCCGGTCCAGCACAGGTGGTCGGAGATCCACAGCGCTCCCGCCCGCGCCGCGAGGTCGCGGACCTTCGCCAGGTAGTCGAAGTCGAGCGGGTCGGTGCTGCCGATCGACAGCGAGACGCCGTGCATCACGACCGGCCAGTGCGCGGCGACCTCGTCGAGCACCTCCGCCGGGCGGCCGCCGGTGTCGAGGTGGTTCTCGGTCAGGATCTCGAAGAAGTCGACCTCGGGGCGCTTTTCGAGGATGTGCGAGAAGTGCGGAGCGCGCAGGCCGACGCCGAAACCGAGTTCGGGGAATCCCCAGCGGTTGCGCGGTGGTGGCTGTTTCATCGTCACGTCCGTTCCGGAATCCCCGTGGCGGTCCGGAAAGGCCCGGTGACGCCGTGCGCCACCGGGCTCGTCATCTGCTTCCGGCGGATCAGCCCTTCTTCTTCTTGCCGTCCTTGCCCTTGCAGCCGTCCTTGCCCTTGCAGGAGTTCTTGTCCTTCTTGCCGTCCTTGCCCTTGCAGCCGTCCTTGCTCTTGCAGGAGTTCTTGTCCTTCTTGCCTTCCTTCTTCTTCTTGTCCTTCTCGCCCTTCTTCTTTTCCTTCGAACCGCAGCCGCCCTTGCCGCCGCAGCCGTTGTGGGTGATCTGGGGCGCGTCCCCGCTGGTCTGCGCGAAGCTGGGGGTGGGGGTGGTGGTTCCCGCGATGAGTCCCGCGACGGCGGTGGTCAGCGCGATCTTGAGGGCCTTGCTCTTCATCAGTCGCTCCTTTCGAACCGGGGCGTAGTCGCCCGCTTGCCGGGTCGCGGGGCTACCGCGACCGTTCGGGGTTTCACTGGCCGGACGACAGGCTCGTCCGGAAGGTGGGAAGCCGGAACAGCCGGGCCAGCAGGCGATCGAGGCTGATCGCGCCGGCCCCGGCCACCAGCAGCCAGGACAGGAATAACAGGTACACGAAAGCAGTTATATCAGCCGGAACGTTGTCCGACGAGGGCAGCCAGGAGGCGAGGAAGTCCTGCCGGTCGGCGGTCAGCAGCGCCACGACCATCGTCGTGACGAGTCCGGCCGAGAAGAACCGCGTGCCGAGCCCGAGAACCAGCGCAATCCCGCCGACCAGTTCGAGCGAGGAGACGAATGCCGCGTTGGCCGCGGGAAACGGGATCCCGAGTCCGGCGAAGAACTCGACCGTCTGCTCGAAGTACCGCCACTTGCCGGTGCCCGTCATGCAGAAGCCGTAGCCGAGCATCAGCCGGGCGAGCAGCGGAGGCAGGAACGTCAGCCGGGAGAGCACCGCATCGCCGGTGGCAACGGCCCGCTCGAGCAGGCTCCCGGTGGCCGCGCGGGCGAGGACCGGTGAGGACGAGGTCCGTATCGCTTCCATCTCGCACGTCCTCCTTCGGGGGTGGTTGCCCGGGAGCCGGGGGGCCGAAGTGCCGGGGGGGCGGCTCACGAGGCTGTCGTCGGGGTTTAGTGCCGGTCCGGCCCGATGCGTTACAGGGTCGGGGCGGGCGGGGCGGGACCATGCGCTGGTACGATGGCCCGTGACGGGTGGGAGGCCCGACGATGACGACCACGCATTTCATCGTCACCAACCGCTCGACCGCGCGTCGCCGGCAGGGCGGCCGGCTGGTCGAGTACGTCGACGACCG
>JAJRXN010000425.1 GCA_024276295.1 Acidobacteriota bacterium | reverse complement strand
CGTGCCTGCTGGCGGGCGGCGAGCTGGTCACCGCGGCGGGTCACCGCCCCGGTCGCGGAGGACCCTGCCACGAGGCGGTGCTCGCCGCCCTGCCGGAACTCGCGCGTCGACCCGGCACCGCGTTTCTTGCCGCTGGAACCGACGGCATCGATGGCAACGCCACGTCGGCGGGGGCCGTGGCCGGTTCGGACACACTCCCGCGCGCCCGCCGGCTCGGGCTCGATCCGGAGGCGTTTCTCGTGCGGCACGACTCCGCGACGTTCTTCGACAGGGTCGGCGGCATCCTGACCTGCGGTGCCACCGGAACCAACGTGATGGATGTCTTCGTCGGCGTCGTGCTGCCGCAGCGGAGCTGACGCGCGCGACGGGAAACGCCATCCGGGCGCGGGCGAACGTATTCAGCGCCGCTGTCCCCTTTTCCGAACTGACAACACTCGGGACTCCAGCAGGTTAGCGAGCCCCCGGTGAAGCGATGCCTCCCCCGCCCTCCGGGGGCTCTTGGCGACGGCTGGCGCCCCGCCGATCTTCCGTCGTACGGGGCCGCCGCGCGCCGCGCGGCGATCGGAAGGCTGGAAGACAGGAGGGGACGACATGTCGCATCAGACGGAGCTTCGCCGGACACTGGGAAGGACGATTCGCACGCTGCGGGAGAACGTCCATCTCTCGCTCGACGACATCGAACGCGTCACGGACGAGATCGGCATCCGCGTGACACGATCGCATCTCTCGCGCGTCGAGAACGGCCAGGCGGATCTCGCGCTGCCGCGCTTTCTCGGCCTGATGCACGCCCTGGGGGAGCCTCCGCTCCCGGTCCTCGAGCGGATCGACGCGGTGATCCGGAATCACGGTTCCGATCCGGTCGACCTCGACGAACGCGCCGCGGAAGCGTATCGCCGGCGCGCGTGGGACCGCGCGGCGAGCTGCTGGCGCGCGGCCTGCGCCATCTCGCGCGGCCGGATCCCGGAAGGCGAGAGCCTCGCCGCCTGGTCGACGGCCGAAGCCGCGCTCGGCCGCTGGCGAAACGCGACGCGCCTGACGCGCTCGGCGGTCTCGCGCCTGCCGACGGCGGATTCCCGGGTCCTGCTGCGGGCCTCCGCGGCGGCGCTCGGCGGCGACGAGACCGGCTCCGCGTGGGCGTTCGCCCGCGCCGTCACGCCCGGCTGCGCGTGGTCGCGGCTGCTCGAGATCGCCGCGATCATCGCGTGGAACCGGCCGATCGAGGCCGCCGAACGCCTGGCGCGCGACGAGGGCTCGCTTTCGGAAGGACCGGTGCGGACGATGGCGATGATCCTCGCATCGGAGGCGTTCCGTTCCGGAGGGCGCCTGAGCGCCGCGCTGACGCTGGCCGAAAAGGCCTCCCGGCGCGCCGAGCACGCCGTGCTGCAGATCGAGGCCGACCTTGCGTGGGCCCGGGCGCTGGCCGCCAGCCGCCGGCCCAGCGCCGGGCTGCGCGCCGTCGGCCGCGCCCTGCGCACCGCACGCCCGCTGCGGCTGTCGGACCTCGTGGCCTGTGCTCATGGGCTGGCCGAGGAGCTGCACCGGCTCGACCGCGCACCGGGACGGGCGCGTGACGCGGGACGGGCGTGCCGGGCGGTGATGCGACGCCACGGCTCCGACCGACAGGCGCCGCGCACGCTGCCGCTCCAGTCGCTACTCCGGGGCGACGTGCTCTTCGGACTCGCCGGGGGCGTCACGGGGGACGATCAGGTCGAGCAGGCCCGGCAGGCGATCGACCCGGGCGTCGCCTCCGTCGAGCCGGAATCCCACGGCCGGCACGCCAGCGCGTGAAGCCGCCTCGAGGTCGGCCGGCGTGTCCCCCACCATCACGCCGGCCGCCGGAGCGACACCGAGCCGTTCGAGCGCGAGCCGGACCAGGGCCGGATCGGGCTTGCCCCGGGGAACCTCGTCGCCCGCCGCGACGACCTCGAAGGCCGGGTCGAGCGCGAGCGCCTGCAGCACGCGCCGGGCCATCGCGCGCGGACTGTTGGTCACCAGCGCCAGCGGAACGCCCCGGGCGGCGAGCGCGGCGACGGTCTCCCGGGCGCCCGGCATCGCCCGGACGCGCTCGATGTGGCGGGCGAATCCATCCGCGTACTCGCGGGCCAGGTGCCGGGGATCGGTCCCCGGAAACAGCGTCTCGCAGTCGGCGACGATCCCCTGGCCCCAGATCGCGCGGACATCGCCGGCCTCGAGCGGGCGGAGGCCGCGGCGCGCCCGGCACTCGGCGAGCACCGCCAGCCAGACGTCGAAGCTGTCGGCGAGCACCCCGTCGAGATCGAACAGCACCGCCTCGGCGGCGAACGGCGGATCCGGCATCGGTCTCCTCCCGGCGTCCCGTCTCCGGGCCCGGCTATACTGCCCGGCATCAAGGAGCCCGCGCCATGCATGAACCGTTCCTGGAATTCGTCCGCGACCGGCTCGAGCACGACGTCGTGCTGATCGCCTGTGGCCTGCCGGCCACGAACAAGACCGAGACGACCGAGATCATCGCCCGCGAACGCGGGATCGACATGCTGCGCACGGATCTGATCCGCCGCGAGGTCCTCGCCGGCGAGGACATCTTCGACGAGAAGATCGCGGCCGACATGAACCGCCGGACGCGGGTCTACGACGAGATGTTCGCGCGCGCCGACAGGATCGCCGGCGAGGGGCGCCCGGTGATCCTCGACGCGACCTTCGTGACCCGCGCGCTGCGCCGCCGGGCCGCCGAGATTGCCGCGCGCCACGGAAGGACGTTCGTCATCTGGCAGACGCGGGCGCCGCGCGACTACTCGCTGGCCAAGATCGCGAAGCGCAGCCGCGAGAGCTACGAGTCCAACGCACTGACGGCGGCGGCCTACGACAACAATGTCCGCCGGTTCGAACCGGTCGATCTCGACGCGCTCAAGAGCGAACTTCCCGCACTGCGCGTCGTGCACTACGTCGTCGACACCGGCTCGGACGACCCCGCCGACTGGCGCGTCGTCTCCCGCGACGAACGGTAGCGCCAGAAAGAGGCGCGGGCGGCACGGCCGACCGTCACCGCCGGGCGACCGGCCGCCTGTCCGCGCGCTACCTGTCCAGCGCTTCGCGGATCTTCCGGGCCCGCGCCGGGCCGACGGCGGCGGCCAGGGCCTCCTCGGACGCGGCGAGCACCGCGTCGGGCGAGCCGAACTGTTCGAGCAGCCGACGCGCGGTCGTCGGACCGATGCCCGGTATCCGCGTCAGCGGACTGCTCAGCCGCGAGCGGCTGCGGGCCCGACGGTGGTGGCTGATCGCAAAGCGGTGGGCCTCGTCGCGGACCTGCTGGACCAGGCGCAGTGCCGCCGAATGCCGGTCGAGCAGGACCGGCTCGCCGGAGCATTCGAGAAAGATCTCCTCCTCGCGCTTGGCGAGGGAGATCACCGGCAACGCCTCGAGTCCGAGGTCGGCCAGCGCACGGCGCGCCGCGGCGAGCTGGCCCTTGCCTCCGTCGATCAGCACCAGGTCGGGCAGCCTCTTTCCCTCGCGCGCCAGCCGGGCGTAGCGCCGGCCGACGACCTCGCGCATCGCCCGGTAGTCGTCGCCGGGCCCGGCGCCGCGAAGCCTGTAGATCCGGTAGTCGGCCTTCTTCGGCCGGCCGCCCTCGAAGACGACCATCGACGCCCGGGGCTGCTCGCCCCCCAGGTGCGAGACGTCGAACCCCTCGATGCGGAACGGCACGTCGTCGAGCCCGAGTCCGTCGCGCAGCTCCTCGAGGGCCAGCACACCGTGGGCGTGCCGCGCGCGGAAGCGCGATTCGAAGGCCAGCCGGGCGTTCTTCGCCACCAGGTCGAGCATCCGGCGCCGCTCGCCCCGCGTCGGGGCCACGAGGCGGACGGAGCGGCCCCGCCTCCCGGAGAGGAACCGTTCGATCAGCGCCTGCTCGCGCGGCATCCGCGGCAGCACGATCTCCGGCGGCGGTTCCTCGTCGGCATAGAACTGCGCGAGCACCACGTCGTAGAACGCCTCCACCTCCGGCGCCTCGGCGAAGGTGAACTCGCGGCGGCCGATCACGCGCCCCTCGCGCATCCGGAACAGCTCGACGGCCGCCTCGTCGCCCTCCCGGTACTCGGCCCAGAAGTCGAGGTGCTCGAGTCCGACCGAACTCATCTGGCGCCGCTCGCCGAGCGAACGCACGGTGCGGATCATGTCGCGGTAGCGCGCCGCCTTCTCGAACGCCAGCTCGCCGCTGGCCTCGGTCATCCGGCGCTCCAGCTCGGCGAGCAGCTCGCGATCGCGTCCCTCGAGGAACAGCCGCACCTGGTCGACCCGCTCGCGGTACTCGGCGGGATCCGCCTTGCCCGCACAGGGCGCCAGACACTGATCGAGGTGCCAGTACAGGCACGGCCGCTGGTGCCCGTCGAAACGGATGTGGCAGCTCGCCACGCCGAAGAAGCGGGGGATCATCCGCAGCGTGCGCCGGGCGTGCGAGGCCGGCAGGAACGGCCCGAAGTACAGCGCGCCGTCCGCCCGGGGACGCCGCACCAGCACGACCCGCGGGAACTCCGAACGATGGTCGAGCTTGAGGTACGGGAAGTTCTTGTCGTCGCGCAGCAACACGTTGTAGCGCGGCCGATGCTCCTTGATCAGGTTGTTCTCGAGCACCAGCGCCTCGATCTCCGAACCGGTGACGATCACGTCGATCGACGCCACCTCGGCCACCATCGAGGCGATCCGCGGCGCGTGCCGTGCCGACGGCTGGAAGTACGACCGCACCCGCGCGCGCAGCGAACGCGCCTTGCCGACGTAGAGCACGTCGCCGGCGGCGCCGCGCATCAGGTAGCAGCCCGGCTGGGCCGGCATCCGGGCCAACGTCTCGGTCACCGCGGGCGGGAGATCGTCGCGCATCACGCGTTCAGGTCGACCCGGGTCTCCTGCTCGCGCAGGGCGCGGACCCGGTCGCGCAGTTCGGCGGCGCGCTCGAACTCCAGCGCCGCGGCGGCCTCGAACATCTCCTGTTCCAGCTCGCGGATCTTCGCCGCGAGCTGCTCGAGCGGAAGCGGCTCGTCCGGCTCGCCGAGGGTCGGCGGGCCGGCGACCGTGACGTAGTCCCGCTCGTAGACCGAGCCGAGCACCTCGTCGATCCGCTTGCGGATCGATTCCGGCGTGATCCCGTGCGCCTCGTTGTACGCGAGCTGCCTGCTCCGGCGCCGCTCGGTCTCGTCGATCGCCCGCTGCATGCTCGGGGTGATCCGGTCGGCGTAGAGGATCACCTGCCCCTCGACGTTGCGCGCCGCGCGGCCCATCGTCTGGATCAGCGCCGTCTCGGAGCGCAGGTAGCCCTCCTTGTCGGCATCGAGGACGGCGACCAGCGACACCTCGGGCAGGTCGAGCCCCTCGCGCAGCAGGTTGACGCCGACCAGCACGTCGAACTCGCCGCGCCGCAGATCGCGCAGGATCCGCACGCGATCCAGCGTGTGCACGTCGGAATGGAGGTACTCGACGCGCACGCCCGATTCGCGGTAGTGCCCGGTCAGTTCCTCGGCCATCCGCTTGGTCAGCGTGGTGACCAGCGTGCGCTGGCCCCGCGCCGCGCGGGCGCGGACCTCGCCGAGCAGATGGTCGACCTGCCCCTCGACCGGGCGCAGCACGATTTCCGGATCGAGCAGGCCGGTCGGGCGCACGATCTGCTCGACGAACTCGCCTCCCGTCAGCGAGAGTTCGTACGGTCCGGGCGTCGCCGAGACGAAGATCGTCCGCGGCCGGATCGACTCGAACTCCTCGAACGTCAGCGGCCGGTTGTCGATCGCGGACGGCAGCCGGAATCCCCACTCGACCAGCGTCTGCTTGCGTGAGCGATCGCCGAGATACATCGCCCGGAGCTGGGGGATCGTCACGTGCGACTCGTCGATCACCAGCAGCGCGTCGTCCGGCAGGTAGTCCATCAGCGTCGGCGGCGGCTGGCCGGGCGCGCGGCCGGTCAGGTGCCGCGAGTAGTTCTCGATCCCGTGGCAGAAGCCGACCTCCTGGATCATCTCGAGATCGAACATCGTGCGTTGCGCCAGCCGCTGGGCCTCGAGCCGGTGCCCCGACGCATCGAGTTCGGCCAGCCGCCCGTCGAGTTCCTCGCGGATCGCCGCCATCGCGCGCTGGAGTTGCTCGCGCGGAGTGACATAGTGCGAGTTGGGATACACGGGAAAGCGATCGAGTTCCTCGATCGTCGCGGCACGCAGCGGATCGATGCGACGGATCCGCTCGATCTCGTCATCGAAGAACTCGACGCGGAGCGCCGTCTCGTCGTAGGCCGGCCAGATGTCCACCACGTCGCCGCGAACGCGGAACGACCCCGGACGCAGGTCGCCACCGGTGCGCTGGTACTGGATCTCGACCAGCCGGCGCAGCAGCCGGTCGCGCCCGAGCCGCGCGCCGCTCTCGAGCAGCACCATCATGCCATGGTACGCCTCGGGCGAACCCAGACCGTAGATGCAGGAGACCGAGGCGACGATGATCACGTCCCGGCGCTCGAACAGCGAGCGCGTCGCCGAATGCCGCATCCGGTCGAGTTCCTCGTTGATCGTCGCCTCCTTCTCGATGAACGTGTCGGACTGCGGGATGTACGCCTCCGGCTGGTAGTAGTCGTAGTACGACACGAAGTACTCGACCGCGTTGCCGGGGAACAGAGTGCGGAACTCGTTGTAGAGCTGGGCCGCGAGCGTCTTGTTGTGCGCCAGCACCAGCGTCGGCACCTGCGCCCGCTGGATCACGTGCGCGATGGTGAACGTCTTGCCGGAACCGGTCACGCCGAGCAGGACCTGGTCGCGCCGGCCCGCGTCCAGCCCGGAGGACAGCGCGTCGATCGCCTCGGGCTGATCGCCCTTCGGTTCGAACTCGGAGACCAGTTCGAAGCCGGCCTCGCGCCGGCGCCGATGTCCCATCGCGCTAACCGGCCGCGGCCTCCGCCGCCTCGGCCAGGCGCGCGGCGGCACGGCGTGGTCCCCAGATCTCGATCAGGCTCGCCGCCCGCGGGCCGCGGTCCCGCCCGAGCAGGGCGCGGTAGATCGCCTCGAACGCGCGCCGCGGCCCCGGACCGCCCTCGATGCTGGCGAGGGCGTAGAGCCGTTCGTGGATCGCGTCGGCGCTCGCCCCCTCGAGGTCCGGCAGCAGGGTCGCCAGCCGGGCCAGGTACTCGCGCTGGTCGGGCTCGAGGTGGCGCGCCGCGTCCGGAAGTGTCTCGGCGATCTCGACCCGCGCCTCGTCGGGGGCGAACCGCTCGAGCCAGCCTCGCGCCAGCACAAGCCGCTCTTCCACCGCTCCGCGATCGAGATCGCGGTAGCCGCCGCGCTCGAGCAGCGCGATCACGCGCTCGGCATCGAACCCGGCGAGCTGGCCGACGAGCACCAGGTGATGGAACGGGACGCCGACCGGCCGGAAGCGACCTGCCCGGGACAGCTCGAGGGCCCGCTCGTCGCGGCCGCGGGCCGCGGCGTTGTCGACCTCGTCGACCAGTCGCAGCAGCGGCAGGCCGGGGTCGAACGTGATCGCCCGCGCCGGGCGCGCCTTGAGCACGAAGTACCGCAGCACCTCCGGCGGGACGACCTCGAGCAGTTCACCGACGGTCAGCACGTTGCCCCTGCTCGACGACATGTCGCCCTGCCCCCTGAGCCCGATCCACTCGTAGATCACCGGATGGGGCGGCTCCATCCCGTAGACCTCGCGCGCGATCCGCGCCCCGGTGTCCCAGCTCCCGCCACGCGAGGCGTGGTCCTTGCCGAACGGCTCCGAGGTCACCGACAGCGCCTTCCAGCGCGCCGGCCAGTCGACGCGCCAGGTCAGCTTGCCGCCGCCAGCGATCGGCTGCTCGGCCTCTTCGCCGCAGGCGCGGCAGCGGGAGCGCACCGTGCCGGCCTCGCGGTCGAAGCCGAGCACCTCGCCCTGGTCGATCCGGCGGCAGGCGGGACAGCGCGGGTTCCACGGCGACCATGTCTCCGGCAGGCTCTTGCCGGTCACCTCCTGCTGGATGCGGGCCAGCAGGTCGCGCTGCTCGAGCGCCCGCAGCACGACCTCGTCCATCCTGCCGGAGGCGTACAGCTCGCTGGCCGGAAGAACCTCCGCGTCGACGCCGAGCCGCCCGAGGGCGGACAGAAACGGCCTCAGGAAGTGCTCGTCGTACCGCCCCTCGCCGTCCGGTGCCGGCAGCTCGCAGAGCGAACGGCCGACCAGCGGACCGAAGACCCCGGCGTCGAGGAACGGATAGACCTTTCGCAGCGGGTCGAGATTGTCGACGATGAACACGAGGCGCGCCGCGGCACCGCGCTCGCGCAGCGCGCGCGTCAGCGCATCACCGGTGAGGATCTCCCGCAGGTGGCCGACGTGGAACGGCCCCGACGGCGAGATCCCCGTCTCGACCACCGGCGCCTCCGGCTCGCGCTGGAGGATCTCCACGGCTTCCCTGTCGGCCCAGTGCCGCTCGCCGGTCCGCGCGTCGTTCATCGCGATCGTTCTCCAGTCCGTCGGGACCGCCGCCCGGTCCCCGGGCCGGCCGTTTTCGGAAACGGCCCGGTCACGGCAGAATAGGGCCGCCCAGGCGACCTCTCAACCCGGGATCGCGCCGGCGTGCGCGGTTCCCCGTCGGAGTGTTCGATGGACCAGCGCCCGATGACCCTCATCGAGCACATCGAGGCCAGCGAGCGGCGCTTCCCCGAGGCGACCGGTGCCTTCACCGTCCTGATGCAGGCGATCGGGCTGGCCTGCAAGATCATCTCGCGCGAGGTCAACCAGGCCGGACTGGGCAAGCTGCTCGGTCTGGCCGGGCGCCGGAACGTCCAGGGCGAGCAGGTCGCCCGGCTCGACGAGTTCGCCAACGACACGCTGGTGCGCACGCTGACCCGCTCCGGCTCGGTCTGCGCGCTCGGCTCCGAGGAGCTGGCCGTGCCGATCCGGCTGCCGCCGACCCCGGATACCGGCCACTACGCGGTCGTCTTCGACCCGCTCGACGGTTCGTCGAACATCGATGTCGCGGTCAGCGTCGGCACGATCTTCGGCGTGTTCCGCCGCCGAAGCCCGCGGAACGGACTCGGGGGGGTCGAGGACCTCCTGCAGCCCGGCTCCAGCCTGTGCGCCGCAGGATACGCGGTGTACGGCTCGAGCACGGTATTCGTCTACTCCGCGGGGCTCGGCGTCCATGGCTTCACGCTCGACCCGAGCCTGGGCGAACTGCTGCTCTCCCATCCGGACATCAGGGTGCCCCCGAGCGGCTCCTACTACTCCTGCAACAGCGGCAACCGGAAGGCGTGGCCCGACAACGTGCGTCGCGCGGTCGCGCGCTTCGAGGACGGTTCGCGCTCGCTGCGGTACGTCGGCAGCCTCGTCGCCGACGCGCACCGCACGATGCTCTGCGGCGGGGTCTTCCTGTATCCGGCCGACCGCGGGAAACCGGAGGGGAAACTCCGGCTGCTCTACGAGGCCGCTCCGCTGGCCTACCTGTTCGAGCAGGCGGGCGGGCGGGCCAGCGACGGCACGATGCGCATCGTGGACAAGGTGCCGCGGCAGCTCCACGACCGTACGCCGCTGTTCCTCGGGAGCGCCGACGACATCGCGGAGTTCGAACGCCTCCTCGGCGACGAAGAGGCAAGGGACGACGCGTCTTGAACGCAGTGCAACAGGTGTGATACTTAAGTGCCGTCGCGGACGCCGCGTCCGATGACGACGTGATGTTGATGTCTCGAACTGCTCGCACCGCGGGGCTGCTGGGGGTGGCCGGTGGAACACCGGGAGATCGAAGCTGCGGAGGGGGCGGTACGCGCGCGGCCCGCCAGCGATGGCGCGGCCGCGAGGACTCGCGAGTCATCGCTGTCGACGATGACCCATGCCATCGGGATGGAAGGAGTGGGAGTGAGCCAGGCCGATCCGCCGGGAGTGGGCACCGAAATGATGACACTGAGGCAGGCGGCCGACCGCACGGGACTGTCCGCCACGACGCTGCGGCGCTACATCAAGTCGGGCCGTCTCAAGGCGCGGCTCGTGCCCGGTCGCTACGGGCCGGAGTACGTCGTGGATGACAAGTCGCTCGAAGCCGCCGGCATCGCCCCGCGGGCCAACGACGGCGAGGCGCCGCGGCCGGCGGCGACGGCCGTGGCGCGCCACGACGGTGCCGGCTTTTCGGGCGACGTGGTGCCGGGGCTGATGTACCGCGAACTGCTGATGAAGCACGAGCACCTGCTCGTGCAGTTCGGTGCGCTCCGGGTCAGCGGCCAGCAGCTCTACGAGGTGCGCCAGGAGGCCGAGCAGCGGGCCCGCGAGGCCCGCCGGGCGGTCGACGAACTCGAGCAGGTCCGCAACCGGCATGCCCGGGAGATCGGCCAGCTCAAGTCGCAGCTCCGGCGTGCCGCGCTCTAGATCGCGGAGCGAGACGAGGAGATCCGGCGCATGCGGCTGCGGCTGCGTGAGCTGGAGATCGAAGTCCGCAATTCAGCGACGGCCGAGTCGATCGATTCGCGCTTCCAGCAGCGGTTCACCGCACCGCCTCCCCCGAGCCGCGAGCTGCCCTACGAGGCACCCGACCACTGAACCTGACAGGCGACACGTCGCCCGTCAGGCGCGCTTGCCGAACACGACCAGCCGGACCAGACCGAACGGGTTGACGCGGCGCTCGTGCTCCTTGACCAGACCCGGGACGCCCAGGATCGCATCGAGCGGCACGTCGATGCGGAACCCGACGTGGCTCGTCAGGGGGGTCAGCCGTTTCTCGAACCACCGGACCGGCTTCTTCGAGCTGCCGAAGTGGTTGACCAGCACGACGCGGCCGCCGGGCCGACAGACACGGGCCATCTCGGCGACGACCCGGCGCGGACTCGGAACGACCGTGACGACGTAGGGCGCGTAGACGACGTCGAACGCATCGTCCGCGAACGCCAGTCGGAGAGCATCCATCCGCGCGAGCCTGACATCGGCGACCGGCGGCCGCTGATGCTGCCGCTCGAGCGCCTCGCGCAGCATCGGCAGCGAGATGTCGACTCCGACGACGCGGACACCGCGCGGATACAGCTCGAGGTTGAGCCCGGTACCGACCCCGACCTCGAGCACGCTTTGACCGGGCCGGAGGTTCATCGCGCGGACCGCCTCGAGACGCCCGGACTGCAGCAGCCCGTTGAAGACCACGTCGTAGATCCCGGCGAAACGATCGTAGAACCCCCTGACGACCCGTTCGTTCATCGCTCGCTCTCCGTCGCACCGGTACCCGCCCCGGCCCGCCCGCGTTCGGCGACGAGCGAGCGTGCCATGGCGCCCAGACGATCCAGCCCTCTCGGATCGCCCATCACGATCAGGATATCGCCCTGCTCGATCACCTGCTCCGAGGCCGGGTTGAAGACCGTCGTCCCGTCGACTCGGCGGATCGCCGTGACGATCACGTCGAGATCGCGGCGAATCGGGCTGTCGCGCAGGGTCTGGCCGGCGAGCGTCGAACCGGCGCCGACCTCGATCTCCTCGAACGAGACGCTGTATCCGGTCCCGCGACCGACCTCCTCCAGAAAGTCGACGACGCGGGGTCGAACCAGCACCTGGGCCATGATCATGCCGCCCCGCTCGTACGGATTGATCACCCGGTTCGCCCCGGCCGCCATCAGCTTGCTGACGCCTCGATCTTCGCTGCAGCGCGCTACGATCAGCAGGTCGGGCCGGAGCGACCGCGCGGCCAGCACCGTGTAGATGTTGTCCGCATCCGTCCCGAGCACGGTCACCAGGCCGCGTGCGCGTTCGATGCCCGCCTTGACCAGGACCTCGTCATCGGTCGCGTCCCCGACGATGAAGGGGAGTTCGCAGTCGATCGGGGGCTCGTCGATGGAGACCACGGCGAACGGCGCGCGCTGGGCCTTCAGCTCGTGGCAGATCGCTCCGCCGACCCGGCCGTACCCACAGATGATGAAGTGATTCCGCAAGTGTCTCACCCTGCGCGCCAGGCGCCGATGGCGCATCACGCCGCTCTCGACGACGACCTCCGCGATGCTCGTCAGGGCGTAGAACAGCGTCCCCACCCCGCCGAGCATGACGAAGACCGCCACGATCCGGCCCTGGAAGTCAAGGGGATGCACCTCGGCGTACCCGACGGTCGTCGCCGTGATCACCGACATGTAGAAGGCGTCGAACACCGTCCACGCCGGCCCCTCGACCAGCTTGAACGCGAGCGTACCGGCGGCCAGCACGCCGGCTCCGGCGAAGACCGCGTTGCGTACCCGCCAGGCGAGCACCCGCGAGGCTGGATCTCTCGGCGTCACGGCCGGCCATGTTAGCGCAGGTCGAAGCGCCGTATGGAACCGGGACCGGACCCCGGCCGCCGGGCCATGTCCCGCGCCGGGCGGAGGCGCGCCGACGTCCCTATAATCTCGGTTCGCGACGCGGTCGCGCGGCCGGGTCCTCCGAACATCGAGAGGGATGCCACAGATGTCCGAGATCACCGCAGAGAAGGTCCGCGAAGCCCTCGCCGGCGTGCCGTACCCCGGGTTCCGCCGCGACATCGTCTCGTTCGGCATCGTGCGACACGTTGCCGCCTGCAACGGGGCCGTCCGGGTTCAGCTCGCCGTCAGCGCGACGGACGAGGACGTCCGCCGGCAGCTTCGCGAGAATGTCGAGAAGACCGTCTCGGCGCTTCCGGGTGTCAGCCAGGTCACGGTCGAGGTCGGACAGCCCGCCCCGGCGAGACTGCCCGCGGCCGGCGAACCCGAGACGAAGGCCGAGCCCAAGGACAGGCCTGCCCTGGCGGGGATGATCCTCGGCGTGGCCTCCGGCAAGGGGGGCGTCGGCAAGAGCACCGTGGCGGTCAACATGGCCGTCTCGATGGCCCGGCGCGGTCTCAGGGTCGGCTTCCTCGATGCGGACGTCCATGGGCCGTCGGCGCCGCTGTTGTTCGGTCTCGAGGGACGACGTCCCGAGCGGGCCGACGCGTCCGGACGCCCGCTGCCGCTCGAGGCGCACGGCGTGAAGATCATGTCGATGGGGTTCTTCGTCGAGAAGGACAACGCCGTGATCTGGCGCGGCCCGATCGTCGGGAACTTCATCCGCCAGCTTCTCTCGGATGTCGCCTGGGGGGAGCTGGACGTGCTGCTGATCGACTTCCCGCCGGGTACCGGCGATGCCCAGCTCACGATCTCCCAGACGCTGGTGATGGACGGCACGGTGATCGTCACCACTCCCAACGAGCTGGCGCTGGTCGACGCCGTCAAGGGCATCAGCATGTTCCAGAAGGTGGAGAT
Organism: Acidobacteriota bacterium; assembly: GCA_024276295.1. GTDB lineage: Bacteria > Acidobacteriota > Polarisedimenticolia > J045 > J045 > J065. The sequence continues at coordinate 1,290 of JAJRXN010000425.1, read as the reverse complement.
CCCGGTGCTCGGCGTGGTCGAGAACATGGCGTTCTTCGCCTGCCCGCACTGCGCGAAGAAGACCGAGATCTTCGGCGAGAGTCGCGTCGCCGCCCGGATCGAGCCGCTGGGTGTTCCCGTCATCGGCCGGATCCCGATCGACCCGCGCGTCGTCGCCGAATCCGACTCGGGGCGACCGGTCGTCGTCGCCGATCCCGAAGGCGCTCCGGCACGAGCGTTCGAGGAGATCACCGCCGCCGTGCTCGGAGCGGTCGACCGGCGCCGCGGGGCCGCGGAGCACCCGGCATGAGCGGCGCGGACAGGACGCCGCTCGGCCGGCTCGCCGCCGTGGCGGCCACGGCCTTCGGCCTGCTCGCCGGGAGCCTGGCGGGCGAGCCGGCGACGCCGCACTTCAGCCCCGAGGAACTCGAACAGGCGCGCGCCGTTCTCGGCCGGCGGCTGGCCGGCTGCGCCGATGCCAACGAATGCGCCTCGCTCTACGCCCAGATCGCCCTCGTCGAACGACCCGGCGGAGCCGTCGAAGCGCTGGCTCGCGAGCAGTGGCTCGCCAACATCGGCCGGACCCGGGCCCGGCTGTTCGCGATCTATCCCCAGGTCGCCCTGGACGCGAAGGCCGAGATTCTCGAAGCGTTCCGCGAACACTGGTCGCTGCTCTTCCGCGGCACGTATGCGGGGCTGACGAGCATCGTCGTCGACGCCCTCGAGAGCGACGATGACCGGCTGCGGATCGCCGCCGCCCGCCTCGCCGCCACGCGACCGGTGCCTCGCATCTCCCATGCGATGATCGACGCGGCGACATTGGACCCCGCGCTGCTCCAGGCGGCCGCGCTCGCCGTCGGCCAGGAGCGGGCCCGGTACGCCGCGCGCTGGCTGGCCACCGACGCCCTGCCCAGTGACGACCCGGGCGTGCTCGCTGCGGTGCGCTGGTCGGTCTTCCAGATCGGCCGCGAGCCGGCCGCCGCCCTGCTCAAGGAGACGATCGAAGGAGACGACGACCGGCTGGCCGCCCGGGCGGTCGAGGTGCTGCTTCCGATCGTGATCAACGACGACGCGGCCGTGCTCGAGCGCTGGCTCGTATCCCGCGGCAAGGCGCACCCCGAACTGGCCGAACGGGTGCGCCGGACGCTCGCCGGACTCGAGTCCGGGCTCTTCGAGCGCAGGGCGCCGCCGCAGCCGGAGCCGGAACTGCCGGCGCCGGCGACGCGGTGACCCTCAGTCCGCCGCCAGATGCGCGGCGATCACTTCGAGTGCCGGTTCGAGCAGTCGCTCGTCCTGGGCGTAGCTGATCCG
>JAJRXN010000424.1 GCA_024276295.1 Acidobacteriota bacterium | reverse complement strand
ATCCTTTCCGCCCGGAGACCGCGCGATGAGCCTTCCCGCCCCGCTGACCTCGGCCAGCCATCCGCTCGCACGCCAAGTGCGCGCGCTGGCGAAGGGGGCGCGCCAGCGCCGCGAGGAGCGGCTGTTCCTCGTCGAGGGGCCGCGCGGTCTCGCCGAGGCGCTCGACCGGGGCGGCGATCCGGTCTGGGTCCTCGTCGCCGCCGGCCGCGTCGCCCGCGCCGGGATCGACGAGCTGATCGTCCGCTGCCACGACGCCGCCATCCCTGTCCAGCCGGTCCGCGACCAGCTCCTCGCCCGGCTCGCACCGACCGAGCACGGCCCCGGCCTGCTGGCGGCCTGCCGGCTACCGGACACGGCCGACGATCCGCACGCCGCCGTGCGTGCCGCCGCGGGCGGCCCGCTCGTCGTGACGTGGGAGATCCAGGACCCGGGCAGCCTCGGTGCCCTGCTGCGCTCGGCGGCGGCGTTCGGGGCGGCGGCGGTGCTCGCCGCCGGCGGCGCCGACCCGTGGAATCCCAAGGCGGTGCGCGCCTCGGCCGGCACGATCCACGACCTGCCGATCGCCCGGACGGCCGATCCCGCGTCCGCGCTCGAGGCGGTCCGCGCGCGGCGGGCGCGGCGCTGTGCGGCGGTGCCCCGCGGCGGCGCCGATCCGCGCACGCTCGACTGGAGCGGTCCGGTCACGCTGTTGCTCGGCTCCGAGGTGCGCGGCCTGCCCGGCGAGCTGGTCGAAGATGCCCTGCGGGTGACGATCCCGACGACCGGGCGCGTGGAGTCGCTCTCGGTGCCGGTCGCCGGTTCGATCCTGCTCTCGGAGATCGGCCGCGCGCGGGGTCGGCTCGTGGCGGATCAGGACGGCCCGAAGCGGAGCCAGACGTAGCCCGCCGCGAAGGCCCCCTGGAGCGCGATGCCGGCCAGGCTCCAGCGTCGCAGCCACGGCCCCGGACGCCCCTCCTCCGGCACCTCGGAGCCGGTGACCGCGAGATGGTTGAGCGCCGAGAGCGCCGGGGCCGTCAGGAACGACAGCGTCGTCGCCAGATCGACCAGCGCCTTGAGCCGTCCGGCGAACGGCCCGATCACGAGCAGCGAACCGGCCGCGAGCACGGCGAGCGAGATCCAGTACGCCTTCCCCTCGATCGCCTCGTCCCCGCGCTCGTCGCGCAGCACGGCCCGCAGTGACGACAGCGCGCGCGGAAAGCCGTCGACGACCGTCACCGTCGTCGAAAGCATCACCGCGAACGCAGCGAGACCGAGCAGCGGACCGCTCCAGGCCCCGAGCGTCTCCGCATAGAGCGCGACGACCTGCGCGGCGAAGGCTCCGGGGCCGGCGGCGAAGGCCCGCCCCGAGGCGTGCATCACGCCCGCACCGAGCAGCAGGAAGCAGACCGCCAGCAGCATCGTGCCGACGTAGCCGATGTCGAAGTCGAGCCCCGCCTCGCGCACCGTCGGCCGGTAGCCGGTCTGCCGGGCGCGGGCCAGCGTCCAGAGCGAACTCCAGACCGCGATGTCGATCGCCGACGGCATCCAGCCGACGAGTGCTGCGGCGAACGCCACGTCGGCCACGGAAAACCCGCCGAGCCCGGCCCCGGTCATCGTGGCCCACGGCAGCCGGCGCAGCACGAGCACCGTGGCCACCAGCGTCGAGACGGTCAGCACGGCGATCATCAGCTTGATCGCCCGGTCGAGCCACGCATAGCGGCCGAGCGCGAGCAGCAATGCGCAGCCGCCGAGGATCGCTGCGGCGAGCACGACGACCGGGATCCGCACTCCGATCAGCGCCTGGGCCAGGCCGGCGGTGACGAGCGTGACCGCGGCCTCGATCGTGAACATCGTCGCGACGGTCAGCAGGCCATAGAGTCCGACCGCCCACGAGCCGCGCCGGCGGTAGCCCCACAGCAGGCTGCGCCCGGTCGCCGCGGCGTAGCGCGGCCCGAAGGAGAACGCGGGGTACTTGACGGCGCAGGCGACGAGGATCAGTCCGAGCAGGCCGAGGCCGTACTCCGCGCCGGCCCGGGTCGACTGCACGAGGTGCGAGACGCCGACCGCCGCTCCCGCGAACAGCAGCCCCGGCCCGATCACGCGCAACAGGCCGGACGCCCGCGGGCGCGAGGTCACCGGCCCCGGGCCCGCTGCCGGCGCCGGTTCTCCAGGTACTCCGCCACGGCGCGCCGGTGCTCGCCGAACGTGCGTCTGAAGCGATGGCGTCCGTCCCCGGTGGCGACGAAGTAGAGCGATCCGTCCCGCTCCGGCTCGAGCACCGCGCGCAGCGCCGCCAGCCCCGGCGAGGCGATCGGCCCGGGCGGCAGCCCGGAGCGGACGTACGTGTTGTACGGGTGATCCCACGACAGGTCGCGCTTGCGGATGTTGCCGTCCCACCGTCCGGCCCGCTTGAGCGCGTAGATCACCGTCGGATCGCACTGCAGCCGCATGCCGCGATCGAGTCGTTCGAGGAACACGCCGGCGATCCGCGCCCGTTCGTCGGGGACCGCGGTCTCCTTCTCGACGAGCGAGGCGAGCGTGACGACCTGCCGCAGCGTCAGGGGCGAGGCGTCGACCGCCGCCGCGTGCGGCTCGGCGAAGCGCTCGCGGAACATCGCCACCATCGTCCGCGCGATCGTCGCCGGCTCGGCGCCGCGCGCGAAGCGGTACGTCTCCGGAAACAGGTAGCCTTCGAGGTCTCCCGCCTGAGGGTCGAGGTCGCGCACCGGCGTCGGATCGGAAAACGCCTCGCGCAACGCGTCCGCGTCGGCGATGCCCGCCTCCGCGATCGCCCGCGCCGTCTCGTGGAGATCCAGCCCCTCGCGCAGCGTGACCGGCACGGTGACGATCCGCCCGCGCGCGATCTCCTGCAGCACCTCGAGCGGCGAGAGCCCCGCGGCGAGTTCGTACTCCCCGGCGTGCAGCCGCCGATCGACTCCCGTCAGCCGCAGCACCCGCGCGAACAGCCAGGCCGGCCCGACGACCCCGGCCTCGTCGAGGCGTTCGGCGATCTGCCGCGCGTTCATGCCGGGGTCGATCGTCACCCGCCCCGGAAGCGCGTCGTCGGCCCCCTGCGGCAGGAGAAGGTACGCACCGGCCGCCGCCACGACCGCGACCACCAGCAGCGGGGCCGCGACGAGCGCCAGGCGCAGCGCACCCCTCCGGGTCACCGCGGCAGTCTCCCGGCGGCGCGCGTGTCGAGCCAGGCCTGCAGGATCAGCGCCGCGGCGACCTTGTCGATCACCTGCCGCCGTCTCTTCCGCCGGACGTCGCCCTCGAGCAGCGCGCGCTCCGCGGCGACGGTGCTCATCCGCTCGT
>JAJRXN010000423.1 GCA_024276295.1 Acidobacteriota bacterium | reverse complement strand
TCTCGAGCTGGGCTACACGCTGGCCGACGGGCTCGAATACCTGCGTTGCGGACTGTCGGCCGGACTCGAACTCGACCGGTTCGCTCCGCGGCTGTCGTTCTTCTTCGCGATCGGGATGAACTTCTACGTCGAGGTCGCCAAACTGCGGGCGGCACGCTGGCTGTGGGCCGAGATCGTCCACGGCTTCGGTCCGCGCGATCCTCGTTCGATGGCTCTGCGGACGCACTGCCAGACCTCCGGGTGGAGCCTGACGGCGCAGGAGCCGTACAACAACGTGATCCGCACCTGCCTCGAGGCGCTGGCGGCGGTGCATGGACAGACGCAGTCGCTGCATACCAACGCATTCGACGAGGCGCTGGCACTGCCGACCGACTTTTCGGCGCGGATCGCCCGCAACACGCAGATCCAGCTCCAGGAGGAGGCAGGCTCCTGCCGGGTGATCGACCCGTGGGGCGGGAGCTGGTTCATCGAGCGGCTGACGGCGGAACTGCGCCGGCGCGCCCGCGCGCACATCGACGAGATCGAGGCGCTCGGAGGCATGGCCCGGGCGATCGAGCAGGGGCTTCCCAAACGGCGGATCGAGGAGGCCGCGGCGCGGACGCAGGCGCGGATCGACTCGGGAGCGCAGCCGATCCTCGGCGTCAACGTGATGCCGCCCGAACGGGAGGAGCCGGTCGACGTGCTCCGGATCGACAACACCGCCGTCCGCGAGCAGCAGATCGCGCGCTTGCGCCGGTTGCGGGAGACGCGCGACGATCGGGCGGTCCGGCAGGCGCTCGAGGCGCTGACCGCAGGGGCCGCGCGGGACGCCAACCTGCTCGAGCTGGCGATCGACGCCGCCCGGGTGCGGGCGACCGTCGGGGAGATCAGCGACGCGCTCGAGCGGGTGTTCGGACGCCACCGGGCGGCGGTCGCCGCGGTCGCGGGAGTCTACGGGAGCGAGATGGGACGCGATCGCGACGAGGTGCGCAAGGTGCAGCAGCGGATCGAGCGGTTCGAGCGGCTCGAAGGCCGCCGGCCGCGGATTCTCGTGGCCAAGATGGGCCAGGACGGACACGACCGCGGCCAGAAGGTGATCGCCTCGGCGTTCGCCGACCTCGGTTTCGACGTCGACATCGGTCCGCTGTTCCAGACGCCGGAAGAGACCGCGCGGCAGGCCGTCGAGAACGACGTCCACGTCGTCGGTGTCAGCTCCCTCGCCGCAGGGCACCTGACGCTCGTCCCGGCGCTGCGCCGCGAACTCGAGCGCCTCGGCCGGCCGGACATCCTGATCGTCGTCGGTGGCGTGATTCCGCCGGCAGATCACGCGGAGCTGATCGAGGCCGGCGTGGCGGCGATCTTCCCGCCGGGCACCGTGATTCCGCAGGCCGCGGGCGAACTGGTCGAGCGCCTGCTCGAGGCGGCCCGCGCGAGGCGCGGGGAGTCGTGAACCGCTCCGCCCGCCCCGGGGCCGACGCCGGCATGCTCGCGCAGCGGGTCCTTGCAGGTGACCGTGCGGCGCTCGGCCGGGCGATCACGCTCGTCGAGAGCCGGCACCCGGCCGACCGCGAGCGCGCCCAGGAGCTGCTGACGCTGCTGCTCCCGCACAGCGGGCGTGCCGACCGCGTCGGTGTCTCCGGCGTCCCGGGAGCGGGCAAGAGCACGCTGATCGACGCGCTCGGGGCGCGGCTGGTCGAGGCCGGACACCGCGTCGCGGTGCTGGCGGTCGATCCCTCCTCCAGCGTCAGCGGCGGGTCGATCCTCGGCGACAAGACACGCATGGGGCGGCTGGCGGCGAGCGAACGCGCGTTCATCCGGCCGTCGCCGAGCGGTGGCAGCCTCGGGGGGGTCGCGCGGCGGACGCGGGAGTCGATGCTGGTCTGCGAGGCGGCCGGCTACGACGTGGTGCTGGTCGAGACGGTCGGCGTCGGCCAGTCCGAGGTCGTCGTCTCCCAGATGGTCGACTTCTTTCTCGTGCTGGCGCTCGCCGGCGCCGGCGACCAGCTCCAGGGAATCAAGCGCGGGATTCTGGAACTCGCCGACCTGGTCGCGATCAACAAGGCCGACGGCGGGAACCGCGAGCCGGCCGAGCGTGCACGACGCGAGTTCGAGGCGGCGCTTGCTCTGCTCCCGCCGGCGCGCGCGGGCTGGCGCGCCCCGGTGCTGGTCTGCAGCGCGCTGACGGGCGAGGGGCTGGACGAGATCTGGCAGGCGGTCGCACGGCAGCGCGCCGTGCTCGAGGCGAGCGGCGAGCGGGAGCGGATCCGCCGCGAGCAGCGGGTGTCCTGGATGTGGTCGCGGATCGAGGAGGGGCTTCTCGGCGCGCTGCGGGCCGATCCGGCGGTCGGGCGGCGCCTGCCGGACCTCGAACGCGGAGTCCGGGACGGACGCATCGCGCCGACGCAGGCGGCGCGGCTGGTCCTCGAACGGTTCCTCGAGTCGAAGCGCGATTCACGCGACTGAATCCCGGTGCCCGTCCGGCCTGTGCCCTGTAACACCCTGCCGTCGCACCCGACCTTTCCGGCGAACGAGCCGATCCGGTCCGGATCCCGGAGGGGTCCGTGCCGGTGGAGAAGGAGGTCGCGATGGGCTCCGAGACGGCGAACCGCTGGTCCCTCGGGAGGCTGCTGCCGGTGGCGGCGGCCGCCTTCTGCGCGCTCGTGGCGCTCGCGGCAGCGCCGCCGGACCTGATGCACTACCAGGGCGTGCTGCGAGACGCAGCGGACGACCCGCTCGACGGCGATTTCGACATGGTCTTCCGCTTCTGGAACAGAAAGGTCGGCGGCGACGAGATCCTCCTCGACCGGCACCTGGCGTCCCAGGGACAGGCGGTGACCGTCCTCGGGGGCCTGTTCAGCGTGCAGATCGGCAGCGGCGAGGTCCTCGACGGCACCGGACCGGGAACCTACACCTCGCTGACCCAGGTCTTCGCCGACTACGGCAACCTCTGGCTCGAGGTGCAGGTCGGTACGGAGACGCTCTCGCCGCGGATCGAGGTCGCCTCGGCGGGCTACGCGCTCAACGCCGCCCGGTTCGAAGGACGTCCCGCCGCCGAGTTCCTCGACACGTCGGCGACGACCCAGACGAAGTCGGGAAAGCTGGTCGTCGACTCGAGCGGGCAGGGAACGTACGGAATCCAGGTCTACGGCGACTACGCCGGGGCGTACTTCCAAGACGTCGACGGCAGCGGCGAGGCCTACATCGGTTTCGGTGACGACGGCATCCGGGCGTACGGAACCAGCCGCGGCGGCTACTTCGCCGACGCCGACGGATCCGGGTATGCCGAAGTCGGCGTCGGTGACATCGGCGTCAATGCCTACGGCACCGAGACGGCCGGTTACTTCGAGCAAAGCAGCAACACCTACGCGAGGATCGCCACCAACGGATACGGGGTCCGAGGTTACGGCTACTGGGCGGGCGGCGTCTTCAGCGACAGCAACGCCAGCGGCAAAGCTCTCCTCGGCGACGGCGACCGCGGGATCCGGGCTTACGGAGAGGAATACGGCGGGTACTTCGAGGATACGGCCGATGGCGGCAGGGCCGCGGTCGGCGTCGGCCGTTACGGAGTCCGGGGATGGGGCAGCACGGCCGGCGCCTATTTCAAGGACGACGACAGCTCGGGCTACGCCTACATGGGATGGGGCGACTACGGAGTGCTCGGTCGGGGGAACACCGCGGGCGGCTCGTTCCGCGACCTCGACAGCGGGACCTATCTCGATGCCGCCCTGGGCGGCTCCAGCACGTCCGGCAACGGCGCGAAGAACTTCGTCCAGAATCATCCCTTCGACCCCTCGCGCAAGATCGTCTACACGGCGCTCGAGGGGAACGAGGCCGGCACGTACACGCGCGGCAGCGGCCGCCTCGCCGACGGGCGCGCCGTCATCGCGCTCGACGAGACGTTCGGCTGGGTGACGAACCCCGACCTCGGGCTGACGGTGCAGCTCACGCCACACGGCCGCTCGTGTGCGCTGTTCGTCGAGGAACTCGGTACCGGTACCATCGCCGTCGGGAGCGACGATCCCGCGTGCAGCGATGTCGCGTTCGACTACATCGTCCATGGCCTGCGGATCGGCTTCGAGGAGATCCCGGTCGTCCAGCCGAAGCGCGAGGGCGAGGACGCTCCGATCCCCTCGATGGCCTCGCATCGCGAGCTGCTCGCGCGCGAGCCCGCGCTGCGCGCGACGACGCCGCTCGAGCG
>JAJRXN010000422.1 GCA_024276295.1 Acidobacteriota bacterium | reverse complement strand
CTGCCGCGCGCCGAGCGTCGCCGGCGCCAGAAGGCGCGCGCGGCAGGCCGCGGAGCACACGGGGCCGGCCGCGGTCGGAATCTGGCCCGTGCGTTCGCGCTGATCGGCGTGATCGCGTTCGTCACGGTCGTGTACCTGTCGATCCGCAGTCAGGCGCTGGCGTCGATGAAGTCGCCGGACTTCGCCAACTACATGCGGAGGCCGGACTTCTCGGTCTGGACGTCGTTCGTCACGGCGTGGGAGGCGATCGGCTTCTACGCCGTGAAGACCGTCTGGCCCTTTCCCCAGTCCGCCTTCGTGCGCACGCTCGAGATGCCGGTGCTCTGGGCCCTGGCCGGGCTGTTTGCGGTCGTGGCGCTCGGCGGACTCGTGCTGCTCGCCCGTCGCGCGAGAGGAGAGGGAGGCCTGCTGCGCGAGGCGCTGGCCGTCGTGCTGTTCTTCTCGGCGCTGGCGCCCTCGTTGGCGATCGCCGTGTTCCGCATCTCGGAAACACCGTTCGCGGAGCGATATCTCTACATCCCTTCCGCAGGTGCCTGCCTGCTCGCCGGCTTCCTGCTCCAGCGTGCCGTCGTCGCCTGGAAAGGCGTTGCGCCGGCCATGCGCCAGGTGCTGCCGCTGGTGATCGCGTTGCTGATCGGGATCCCGGCCTCCTGGGCGGTCGCGCAGCGCAACCGCGTCTGGGCCTCGGATCTCGCGTTCTGGCTCGACACCTCGGCCAAGGCACCGGGGGAAGGGCTGCCGTACCTGCACCTCGGGATCCGCTACGCTTCGATGGGTGAACTCGCTCGCGCACTGGAGGCCTACCAGCAGGCGTACGAGAAGTACGACGACGCCGAGGGGCGCTCCAAGGCGCTCAACAACACCGCCTCACTCTACGTGCGGCTCAAGCAGCCCGAGCGGGCGATCGAGTACTGCCGGCGGGCGCTGAAGGAAGTACCGCGCTACCCGACACCGCACTACAACTGGGCGCTGGCCGAACTCAACCTCGCCGATGCCGCCCGCACGGTCGAGGAGAAGAAGACGCGGGTGGAATCGGCGATGCGGCATCTGCGGGCGGCGATTCGGCTCAACCCGCGCTACGTCAAGGCGCACTACCAGCTCGGACGACTGCTCGTGCAGCTTGACAGGCCCCGGATCGCCCGGCCCCACCTCGAGAAGGCGGCACGCCTTGCTCCGGAGAGCCGGGAAGGGCGCGCGGCGCGCAAGCTGCTGGACCGGATCGGCAGTCCGGGCTAGCGCAGGAACCGATGGGCGCCGTGGACGAGGAACCGCTGCAGCTTGCCGTCGGTGGCACGCGTCAGCGTCCCGCGCGCGGCGTCGACCACCCTGCGCCGCCCGGTCGGGGCGCTGCGGTAGACCTCGCCCGAGCGCGTGCGGATCTCGAACCGGACCACCGCCTCGCGTTCGCCGGACCACGTCACCTCGGGGGCGGCGATCTCCAGCACGTCGCGGACCTCGCTGGCCGGGATCTCGAGCGGCGCGAGCGGGGCCATCCGGTCGAGAACGAGCATCTCGCGCTGCGCATCCCAGCCGATGCCCCAGAAGAGCTGCGCGCGGTAGGTGGTCACGCCCGCCGCGCCGGCGACCGCCAGCAGGGCGATCGCGACATGGACGAAGCGCAACCGCCGCTCGACGCGGCTCGTGGCCAGACGACCCCTGCGAGAGGCCAGCAGCCAGGCGACCAGTCCGCACAGAAGCAGGATCGCCGGGGTCAGAAACGGATCCCGGCCGATGCTGATCGTCATGGCAGTGGTAGTCGTCGGATCCACCGTGTCCCTCGCGTTCCCGGAGGCCTGTGCTGCCGGCCTTCCCCGGAAAGCTACGGGAAGAGCCGTCCCGTGGCGAGGAGAATCCGTCGCCTGTTCCCGCCATTCCGGATGACGGGCCGCAGGGCTCCAGCCCGTGCTGTCCGCAGGCTTCCGCCCTCGACCGCGATGGCCTGAGTCCCATATTCTCTCTGGGTCCGCAGGCCATGCGGGTGGAGCGCAGCCGATGAAGGGAATCATTCTCGCCGGGGGGTCGGGGACCAGGCTCTACCCGATGACGAGCAGCGTGAGCAAGCAGCTCATGCCGGTCTACGACAAGCCGCTGGTCTACTACCCGCTGTCCGTGCTGATGTTGGCCGGGGTCCGCGACGTCCTGGTGATCACGACGCCCCACGACCGGGAGCTGTTCGTCCGGCTGCTCGGCGACGGCTCGGCGTTCGGCCTGGCGATCGACTACGCGGTCCAGCCGAGGCCCGAGGGGCTGGCCCAGGCGTTCCTGATCGGCCGCGAGTTCGTCGGCCATGACCGCGTCGCCCTGGCGCTTGGCGACAACATCTTCTACGGCCACGGGCTCGATCGCGTGCTCCGGAATGCCGCGCAGCGAGAGCGCGGCGCGACGATCTTCGGCTACCGGGTCAGCGATCCCCGGCGCTATGGCGTGATCGAACTCGACGCCACCGGCCGGCCGGTCTCGATCGAGGAGAAGCCGCGCCATCCACGTTCGCCGTACGCGGTGACCGGGCTCTACTTCTACGACAACGACGTGCTCGAGATCGCTCGCGGGATCCGGCCGTCGGCGCGCGGCGAACTCGAGATCACCGATGTCAACCGGGCGTACCTCGAGCGTGGCGACCTGGTCGTCGAGCGGCTCGGTCGCGGCATCGCGTGGCTCGATACCGGGACTCCGCGGGCGCTGATGCAGGCCGCGGACTTCATCCAGGCGATCGAGGAACGGCAGGGACTCAAGATCGCCTGTCCCGAGGAGATCGCCCTCGAGCGCGGTTTCGTCGGACCGGAGGAGGTCCTGCGCCGGGCCCGTGCCGCGGCCGGGTCCGAATACGGCCGCTACCTCGAGCGGCTCGTCGAGGAGCACCGCGCGGCCCAGGCGACGCCGGCCGGCAGAGGGGAATCGTGAGCGCGCTGCTGGTCACCGGCGGAGCGGGGTTCATCGGCAGCAATCTCGTGCGATGGCTGCTCGAACGGACCCGCGACCGGATCGTCGTGCTCGACAAGCTGACCTACGCCGGCGGGCGCGAGAACCTCGCCGCACTGGCCGCGGATCCACGGTTCGAACTGGTCGAGGGGGACGTCCTCGACGCGGCGCTCGTCGCCTCGCTGCTGGTGCGACACCGGCCGCGGGGCGTGTTCCATCTCGCGGCCGAGTCCCACGTCGATCGTTCGATCGATGCGCCGGACGTCTTCGTGCGGACCAACGTCCTCGGAACGCAGACGTTGCTCGACCAGGTCCGGCGCCACCTCGCGACGGGCGACCTGCCCGACGGGTTCCGCCTCGTCCAGGTCTCGACCGACGAGGTCTACGGCAGTCTGCCGGACGGCCGACGCGCCGACGAGGAGGCGCCGTTCGCGCCGAATTCGCCGTACGCCGCGTCGAAGGCGGCGGCGGATCACATGGCTCGCGCCTGGCACGTGACGTACGGCGTCCCGGTCGTCGTCACGCATGCCACCAACAACTACGGACCGTTCCAGTTCCCCGAGAAGCTGATCCCGCTGATGCTGCTCAACGCCCTCGAGGGGCGATCGCTTCCGGTCTACGGCGACGGCGGGCACCGCCGCGACTGGATCCACGTCCTCGATCACTGCCGCGGACTGTTCGCCGCGTTCGAGCACGGCAGGCCGGGTGCGCGCTACAACCTCGGCACGGGCATCGAACGCTCCAACCTCGACGTCGTCGAGGCGATCTGCGACGTCCTCGAACGGCTCGTGCCGGCCGGCGGGAACCCCGCGCTCGCCGGGCGCGGCGTCACGGAGTACCGCGAACTGATCGAGTTCGTCGCCGACCGGCCCGGGCACGACCGCCGCTACGCCGTCGATTCGACGCGTGCCCGCGGAGAACTCGGCTTCACGCCGCAGATCGCGTTCGAGGAGGGGATCGAGCAGACCGTGCGCTGGTATCTCGAGAACCGAGCATGGTGCGCTGCGGCGGAAGGGCGCGGCTACCGTCGTCAGCGACTCGGTCTTCCGGGATGCGAGCCGTCGTCGACCGGTCGCTCTCCGGCATAATGCGCCCGCCAGCCGGCGGACAAGGAACGGGAATGGGCAGCGGTTCGGTGTCACGGGCGAGCGGGGGAGAGGCGACCGGGACCGGCGGCCGGGGCAGCGCGTTGCCGCTCTGCGTCGATCTCGACCGTTCGCTCGTGGCCACGGACACCCTGTGGGAGTCGGTTCTCCGCCTGCTGCGCCGGAACCCGCTCTGGCTGCTCGTGCTCCCGCTCTGGCTGCTCGGTGGGCGCGCCTCGTTCAAGCAGCGCGTCGCCCGGCGTGTCGCCGTCGAACCCGCCGGGCTGCCGTACCGCCGCGAAGTGCTCGACCTGATCGACAGGGCGCGCGGCGAGGGGCGCCCCGTGCTCCTCGTCACGGCCGCCGACCGCGACGTCGCCGAGCGGGTCGCCGGCCATCTCGAGCTGTTCGACGGCGTGATCGCCAGTGACGGCACCGAGAACGTGAAGGGAAGCGCCAAGCGCGACGTCCTCGTTGCGCGGTTCGGCAGGGGTGGATTCGAGTACGTCGGCGACGCGCCGGCCGACATCGCCGTGCTGGCCGAGGCGGCCCGCGGATGGCTCTGTGCGCCGCCGGCCTCGACGGCGGCCCGCGCGGCCCGACTGGAGACGCCGGTCGAGGTGCTCGTGCCGAGCCCCTCCCGGATCGTCGCGCTGATTCGCGCGCTGCGTCCGCACCAGTGGGCCAAGAACGCGCTGCTGTTCCTTCCGGTGGTCCTCGCCGATGAGGGGGTCCGTCTGATCAACGTGCTGCACGCCGCCGCCGGGTTCGCGGCGTTCAGCCTGTGTGCCTCCGCGGGGTACGTCCTCAACGACCTGGTCGACGTCGACGCCGACCGCGCCCACCGCTCGAAGCGCTCGCGGCCGTTCGCCTCGGGTGACCTGCCGATCGCGTTCGGCCCGCCGCTGTTCGCCGGACTCGTGCTCGGCGCCTTCGCCCTGTCGGGCGTGTTGCTCACGCCGCTGTTCGCGGCGATGCTCGCCGTGTACTTCGTCACGTCGCTGTCGTACTCGTTCTATCTCAAGAGCAAGGTGATGGTCGACGTGCTGATACTCGCGATGCTCTACACGCACCGCGTGCTCTCCGGCGGAGTGGCGACCGGGATTCCGATCTCGGCCTGGCTGCTGGCGTTCTCGATGTTCTTCTTTCTCAGCCTGGCGTTCGCCAAGCGCTATGTCGAGCTGCTGGACTTCGCCGGCGTCGGCGACGAGACGGTCAAGAGCCGCGGCTACCAGAAGAGCGACCTCGACATGGTCGGCGGCATGGGGACGGCCAGCGGCTACCTCGCGGTGCTGATCTTCTCCCTGTACATCAACAGCCCGAAGGTGGCCACCGGCTACAGTCACCCGAGCCTGCTGTGGGTCGCCTGTCCGGTGCTGCTGTACTGGATCAGCCGGATCTGGATCCGTGCCCGCCGGCGCAAGCTGCACGACGACCCGGTGCGCTTCGCGCTGTTCGATCCGGTGAGCTGGATCGCGGTCGGACTGGTGGCGCTGATCGTGCTGCTGGCCCGCGTGCTACCGCCGGGCCGGATCGAGGAACTGATCCGCTGAGGCGGGCGGCGCGCCGAGCAGGACGCTGCGGAAGTACTCGCCACCCCCCTCGCCGGGAAACCGCCACTCGCGCAGTTCAGCGTGCCAGCCGTCCGCCGGATCGAGGCCGAACAGTCCGGGGTGGACGTCGTGCACCGTCGGATCACCGGCGTCCGGTTCGGCGAACTCGTCGGGATCGAACACCGTGAGCGCCGGAGGACTGTCCTCGAGTTCGGCGGTGAACTCTTCGAGCGAGCGAAACGCGGCACCTCGCGGAAACGGCACGGGGACCAGCGAGAACGTGACCGCCACGACCAGCGGGATCCGGTTGCGGTCGCGGAGCTGGCGGGCGAAGACCAGGCACTCGAGCGCGGCGGGAATCCACGTCGCACGCTCGGTGTACCGTCGGTCGATGCTCGGCAGCGGCAGGCTGTCGAGTCGCTGCCACGCCCCGCTCTGGCAGGTCATGGCCAGCCAGCGGCGCAGGCGACGGGCCGGCCAGAATCTCACCGCGAGAATCCCCGCTCGCCGAGCCAGCGGTGCGCGTCGTCGGCCCTCTCGTCGAGAACGAGCCAGTAGACGCGGTCGCTCCGGCGCAGGGTCATCCGGTCGTCCACCGGGCGGACCCGGTCGCCGCGGCGGGAGACGAGCGGGAGCAGCGCCGTCGCCAGCGTTTCCGGGACGGCGAGGGTTTCGCCGCCCGTCCGGCCGGAATACTCCCACGCCTCGGTCGTCGCGATGCCGCGATGCAGCCGCACCGCCCAGAGGTCGATCTCCGCCGGTCCGCCGAACAGCACCCCCCAGCCGGCGTCGCGGACCTCGTCCGTTCCGACCGACTGGTGGCCGCGCGGCAGCGCCACAAGGCCGTCGGGGACGCCGAACTCGCGCTTGGCCTTCTCGACGAACAGCAGGTTCAGCGCCGCGTTGGACAGCACGCCGACCGCCGCGCGGCGGGTGTCGATCCCGGCGCGCGCCAGACGCGTCTCCTCGAGCGCGTTGCCGAAGATCACCGGGTAGCCGCGCTCCTCGGCCTCGCGGCAATGGTCGGCGTTGGCATCGAAGAGCACGACCTCCTCGCCACCCTCGGCAAGCAGGCGCGCCAGTTCGAGCCCGAGCGGCGTCGCGCCGAGGATGCCGTAGCCGCGGTTCCGGGGGCGCCGGACACCGAGCAGCCGGGCGGCGGGACCGACCAGCGGCCCCTGGACGACGACCGTGATCGCGATCACGAGGAACACCATCGCCCGCAGGGTCTGGCCGGCGGGATCGCCGGCAGCCGCGAGTCGCTCGGCGAACAGCGTCGCCACCGCCGCGGCGACGATGCCGCGCGGTCCGACCCAGGCCACGAACGCCCGCTCGCGCCACGCAAGACCGCTGCCGATCGTGCACAGCGCGACGCCCAGCGGACGGACCAGCACGATCAGTCCGACGACGACCAGCAGCCCGCGCATGCCGAGCGCCATGATGTCGCCGATGCGGACGTCCGCGCTGAGCAGCACGAACAGCAGGCCGATCAGCAGCACCGTGAGCTGTTCCTTGAATTCCCGCAGCTCGCGCCCGACCGGACTGCGGCTGTTGCCGACGATCAGCCCGGCGACGATCACGGCCGGGATGCCGGCCTCGGCCACCAGCGCGTTGGCCACCTGGTAGAGCGCCAGCGCGAGAGCGAGCACGACGATGTTCTCGAGACCCTCCGGGATCACGTGCCGGAACCGCAGCGCGACGGCGATCAGTGCGCCGCCGGCGAGCCCGATCGCCGCGCCGGAGAGCAGCCGCGCCGGCACGTGGGCGGCGCCGAGGGCGGCGGTCGCCGCATCGGGGCTCGCCAGCACTTCGAGCGTGACGATGGCGATGATCGCGCCGACGGCGTCGATCAGTACGCCCTCGGCCTCGAGGATCGTCTCGACCGAACGTCCGACCTTCGTGCGTCGCAGCAGCGGCGTGACGACCGTCGGGCCGGTGACGATCACCAGCGTGCCGAACAGCAGCGCGTGGGTCCACGACCAGCGCAGCACCAGGTGCGCGAGCAGCATCCCGCCGCACGCCGTGATCACGGCGCCCCACGTGACCAGCCGGCGGATCACCGCACCTTCGCGCCGCAGGCGTTTCCAGTTCAGGTTGAGGCCGCCTTCGAACAGGATCACCGCCACGGCGAACCCGACGATCGTCTCGAGTCCGTGACCGAGCGCCTGCGGACGCACCAGGCCGAGCCCGTCCGGTCCGAACAGGACGCCCGCGGTGAGCAGCAGCACGATGCCCGGCATCCGCAGGTGACGCGCCAGCACCTGGGCGATGACGCCGATCGCCAGGGCGAGGGCGAACGTCAGGGCGGGGTCCGACAGGGCGAGCTGCGGGAGATTCACGCGCGGCATCCTCTTCCGTGGCGGTCCTACGGCGATGGCGATGCGCCGGGGCCGAGCGCGGCCGCGACGAGGAACAGCACCAGCAGCGACAGGCTGACGACCGGATACACCGCCGCGTAGATCGTCGACGGGATCCTCTCGCGGTGCCGCTGCTGGATCAACTGGAAGGCGGGCGTGTTGAGCATCAGCGTCGCGAACAGCGAGATCGTCGCCAGCGGACCGAGCCGGAGCAGCCGCCCGGCGGCAGCCACCAGCGCGACCGCCACTCCGGCGGCGACGACGGCCGGCGCGACCAGGTGCAGACCCCAGGTCGGCAGCGCGGCGACGAGACCGTCGTAGGAGCGGTTCCCGACCTCGGCGAGAAACAGCGGCAGGCCGATCTGCGACAGCAGCGCCGTCGTGCGGTGCGTCTGGCTCCAGATCAGCGGGCCGGTGCGGTGGAGAGCCGCGGCGACCAGGCTGACGGCCAGCACACCGCTCGCCGGGCCGAGGCGGACCACGGCGTCGCCGAACGGATGGAGCGGCACCAGCCCGAGCAGTCCTCCGGCGACGATCACCAGCGCAGCACGCGGAAACGCGAAGCGCTCGAGGTTGTGCGCATCGTCGCCGAACAGCCGGCGCAGCTCGGACATCGCGCTCTCCGGTGCCGCGATCTGGACGCGGTCGCCCCATTGCAGGCGCAGGCCGGCGCGGGGCATCAGCTCGATTCCCGAACGGCGGACGCGCGTCACGGTCGCGTCGAACCGTTCGCGCAAACGGAGTGCCTAGAGCCGGCGGCCGACGGTGCGCGGGCTGGAGACGAAGAACAGCCTGACGCGCGGCTCGCCGGCCAGGCGATGCGACGGCTCGTGCGTTCTCCGGCCGAAGGCCTGCACCGTGGCAGCGAGATCGTCCCGGGGGCCGGCGAGACGCAGCAGGTCGCCACGCTGGATCGCCGTCGAGCCGCGGGGCGGGACGAACCGGCCGTCGCGCAGGATCGAGATCACCTCGGCGGCGGGGCGCAGCTCGCCCAGCGTGCGCCCCGCGAGTTCGTCGCGGGTCACCAGCACGGTCTCGGTCCGGACGCGCGGCGCCCTGCGCGACATCTCCTCGTTCCAGCGCGCGAGTTCCCGCGCCAGGTGCGGCCCGGCACCGCGATGCCACGCCTGGGCGGCGAGCATCACCAGCAGCGAGGCCACCGGTGCCGCGATGGCGAAGCCGATGGAGGCCTCGGTGGCCGGCCAGCCCGCCTCGGCCAGCGCCAGCGAGGCGCCCGACGTGAACATGCCGGCCAGGATCCCCAGACTGACTCCGGCCGGCAGCCCGGCGAGCCAGGACGTGGCCAGCGTGGCGGCGGTCAGCGGAAGCAGGCACAGGGCGGCGAGTCCTGCCGCACGCAGTTCCTGGCCGCCGAGGCGCCGCAGCGCCGGTCCGGCCTGCATGCCGACCGCATGCAGGAACAGCAGCAGCCCGAACAGCCCGAGCATCGGCGAGAGCCGGATGCCGAAGTGCGCTGCTCCGGCGCCGAGCAGCAGCACGGCGGTCATGTCGAGGCGGACGCCGCGCCAGCTCGCGCGCCCGAGCAGCGCGCCGCCGGCGATCACGGCCAGGGTGGCCAGCAGTTCCGTCGTCCGGTCCATCGCGAGGCAGGATAATCGCAGGCGGCAGGTGCCGGGGACGGCGAACCGGCCCGGAGGCGGACGTGATCACCGACAGGGTTCCGCGAGCGCGGGCACGGCGCGCAGAGTACGAACGCAGCGACCGGACGCGGGAACTGGCCCTGCCGGAAGACGACCGCCTGGTCGACGCGGCGCGGATGATCGAGCAGCGGCTCGTCGCCGAGGATCGCGCCGGACTCGAGCGCGCCTGCCGCACGTTCGTCGAGCGGGCGGCGGCGTTCTGGGGGATTCCAGTCCCGCCGGTCGACGTGCTCCCGAAGCGTCCGCTGCGCCGGTACCGGGATGGGGGACGCACCGAGCTGTACGGCGACTACGACTTCGACTCGGGGCTGATCCGCGTGTTCATGCGCACGGCCGTGCAGAAGAAGGTCACCTCGTTCGGCACGCTGTTCAGCACGCTGTGCCACGAGTTCTGCCATCACCTCGACCGGCACCTGTTCGGCTTCGAGGACACGCCGCACACGCGCGGCTTCTACGAGCGGACCGCACGGCTCTACCATCACGCCCGCGGCGAGCCGTACCGCCCGCTGGTCTGGACGGCCCTTCCCGGCGGAGGCTACCGCGTCGACTGGGCGCGCATGCGGCGCCTGCGGCGCTGAGCCGCCGGACGCGTCAGCGGCAGACCCCGGCGCTGGACTGCGCGGTCAGACCGCAGGACCCGACCACCGAGACGCCGCGCAGCCCTCCCGCGCTGTCGTAGCCGTGTTCGCCCTCGACGCCGCCGTCGTCGCCGGCCAGCGTCCACCAGGTCAGCGAACCGGGCGGCGGATCGGGGATCGAGACCGTCGCGCTGCCGGTCGTGCCGAGCCCGCAGCGCGCACCGCTGGCCGTGTGGCTGGCCAGGCCGGTCTCGTCACCGAACGCGAGGTGGTACCCGGCCGAGGTGCAGCGCGAGACGTCCCAGCTCAGCAGGACCTGGTCGCCGGTGCCTTTTTCGGCGGTCATCGGTGCGCCGGGAGCGAAGCGCCCGTCCGGCACCGGCGGCACCGAGGCCGCCGACGAATTGCAGGACGTGCGGTCGTACAGCTCGAAGCGGTCGACGGTCCACCCGGCGGCGACGCCGCTGCCGTCGCTGGTCAGGCCGAAGCGGACGCGTGCATCCGCCGTGTCGAGCAGGTCGGCGGTCACGTCGACGTCGAACAGCGTCCACGCCTCGTCGCGCACGGCGAGGCCGTCGGGACTCGACCAGACCGTCCTGCAGTCGATGCCGTCGCGGCAGACGTCCAGCGTGGCGCGGTCGCCCGGGCCGGGATTGACCGAAAGCCAGCGCCAGAAGCGCAGATAGACCTCGTCGTGCCCGCGCGTGTCGATCGAAGGGCTGCTGGCCGACGTCGAGGCGTTGTTCTCGTAGTTGCCGGCGAACGCGCCCTGGCCGGTGAGATCGAGCCCGAGGGCACCGCCGGGTCCGAACGGCGTTCCGATCGGATCCGGTCCACCCTGCCCGCCTCCGTCCGCGCCGCCCTTGCCCTGCGGCACCGCGATCTGCCATTCCGTCCCGAGCTGCCAGCCGATGCTGGCGCCGTCGAAATCGCTGCGGTGGATGATCGCGTCGGGGCCGCGGGCGTGCCCGGTGCGCGTCACGAGATTCCGCTCCTCATTGCCGCCGCTGCACGGGCCTCCCCCGGCTTCGGCGTCGTCCTCGGCGCGCACGATGTAGTGGTAGTCGGTCCGCGAGAGCACGTCGCTGTCGTGCCAGTTCGTGTCGACGAGGCAGCTCGCCACGAGGTTGCCGGGGCCG
>JAJRXN010000421.1 GCA_024276295.1 Acidobacteriota bacterium | reverse complement strand
CGGTCGATCTGATGGCCGGCATGGACGCCGACTGCCCGACGAAGCCGTTCGGCGGCCCGGAGGACTTCGCGATCACGCCCGACGGCCGGGGCGTCGTGTTCTCGGCGCGCAACGTCGGCCGTGAAGAAGCATGGTCGACCGACTTCGACCTGTACTTCGTCCCGATCGACGGTTCGGCCGCGCCGCGCGAGCTGACCGCCGACAACCCGGCATGGGACGCCCAGCCGGTGTTCTCGCCCGACGGGCGGTCGCTCGCCTGGCTGGCGATGAAGCGCGCCCGCTACGAGGCCGACCGCTTCCGCGTCGTCGTCCGGCGCTGGCCCGATGGCCCGGCCCGCGTGCTCACCGAAGGGTGGGACCGCTCGCCCGGAGGCATCACCTGGTCGCGCGACGGCCGCACGCTGCTGGCGACGGCCAACGACGTCGGTCAGCGCGCGCTGTTCGCCATCGACGTGGCCAGCGGCGCGGTCCGCCGGCTGTGGAACGACGGCACGGCGAGTTCGCCGGTCGATACCGGCCGGGGGATCGTCTTCGGCGTGGACTCGCTGGCGTCCCCGGTCGAGCTGTACCGTCTCGATCCCGGCGCCGCGCGGCCGGTGGCGCTGACCGCGCTCAACGGCGAGCGCGTCGCCGCGGCGCGTACCGGCAGCTTCGAGCAGTTCTCGTTCGCCGGCTGGAACGGCGAGACCGTCCACGGCTTCGTCGTGCGCCCCGCGGATTTCGATCCCGAAAGGAAGTATCCGGTCGCGTTCCTGATCCATGGCGGCCCGCAGGGCTCGTTCGGCAACCATTTCCACTACCGCTGGAATCCGCAGGTCTACGCCGGCGCGGGCTACGCGGCGGTGATGATCGACTTCCACGGTTCGACCGGCTACGGTCAGGCGTTCACCGACTCGATCCGCGGCGACTGGGGCGGCAAGCCGCTCGAGGATCTCAGGAAAGGCCTCGCCGCGGCCCTCGAGCGCTACCCGTTCCTCGACGGCGACCGTGTCTGCGCGCTCGGGGCGTCGTTCGGCGGCTACATGGTCAACTGGATCGCCGGGCAGTGGCCGGACCGGTTCCGCTGTCTGGTCAACCACGACGGCAATCTCGACGAGCGCTTCGCCTACTACGACACCGAGGAGCTGTGGTTCCCCGAGTGGGACCACGAGGGCACGCCCTGGGACAACCCCGAGGCGTACGAGAAGCACAACCCGGTGCGGTTCGTCGGGCGCTGGAAGACGCCGATGCTGGTGATCCACGGCGCTCTCGACTACCGCGTGGTCGACACGCAGGGGCTCGGTACGTTCAACGCGCTGCAGCGGCGCGGCATCCCGAGCAAGCTGCTGTACTTCCCGGACGAGAACCACTGGGTGCTCAAGCCCCACAACAGCATCCTGTGGCACGAGACGGTGCTCGGGTGGCTCGACTCCTGGACCGGCGGGGACGCCGGCGAGTGACCGGCGGCGTGCGGCGGGCGCGGGCCCGCTTCGCGCCGGTCGGACTCGCGGCCCTGGCTCTGGTCGCCGGCGCGGCCTGCGAGCGGGGCGGCACCGGGTCCGCGGGCGACGGAGCCGGCCCGCTCGGCGCGCTGGCGACGCCCGAGCCGCACGCCACCGCGGTCGGCCGGCGGATTCTCCAGGCCGGCGGCAACGCCGTCGATGCCGCGATCGCGGTCCACTTCGCCCTCGCGGTGACGTTCCCCTATGCCGGCAACCTCGGCGGCGGCGGCTTCGCGGTCGTCGTCGCTCCGGGCGAGCAACCGGCGGCGCTCGACTTCCGTGAGACTGCACCGGCGGCCGCGCACCCGGAGCTGTTTCTCGATGCACGCGGGGAGGTGGTCGAGGGACTGAGCCTCCACAGCCATCGCGCCGCCGGCGTGCCGGGTGCGGTGCGCGGCATGGCGCAGCTTCACGCCCGCGGAGCGACGATGGCGTGGGACGAGCTGCTCGCGCCGGCGATCGCGCTGGCGCGCGACGGGTTCGTGCTCGACGCGTGGTCGGCGGACTCCTTCGCCCGGGCGGCGCGCAGGTTCGCGGAGCTGCCGGAGCCGTTTCGTCGGCACGTCGACTTCGCGCGGACGTTCCACGGTCGGGCCGGCGAGCGGTTCCGCCAGCCCGAGCTGGCGGCGACGCTCGAGCGGATCGCCCGCCGGGGCGCCGACGAGTTCTACCGCGGCGAGACGGCGCGGCTGATCGTCGAGGAGATGCGCCGCGGCGGCGGGCTGATCACCGGCGAGGACCTGGCGGGCTATCGACCCGTGTGGCGCGAGCCGCTGGTCGGCACGCACCGCGGCCTCCGGCTCGTGACGATGCCGCCGCCGTCTTCGGGCGGCGTCGCGCTGCTGCAGCTCCTCGGCATGCTCGAGCGGCTCGAGCTGCCGCCGCCGCGCT
>JAJRXN010000030.1 GCA_024276295.1 Acidobacteriota bacterium | reverse complement strand
ACGGGACGGTCGGGACGAGACCGACGAGCTGCGCGTGACCGACCGGCGGCGATTCACGCCGGATGGCAGACGGAGAGACGACGTGGACGACGAAGCGATCGTGCCGGCCGACGAGGACACTGGAGCGCCTGCGCCTCCCGAGATGGTGCCGCGCGCCGAGGCCGAGCAGTGGGAGCGCCGCGCGCTCGCGGCGGAGGCCAAGATCCGGGAGATCACGGACGCCTACCGCCATCACCGGGCGGAGCTGGACCGCGCCCGCGAGCGGCTCGAGCGCGACCAGCAGTCGCGGGTGCTCGACGCACTGGCACGCAGCTTCCTGCGCGTGCTCGACGCGCTCGATGCGCTCGAGATGGCGCTCGACCACTCGAAAGAGGGCGAAGGGCCGCTCGCCGAGGGCGTGCGCCTGGTCCACCGCAAGATCCTCGATGCGCTGGCCGCCGAGGGGCTCGAGCGGATCGAGGTCGTCGGCAAGCCGTTCGACCCGGAGATCGCGGAGGCGCTGGCGACGGTGCCCGTCGAGGACCAGGCGCAGGTCGACCACGTGATCCGCGAGATCCGTCCGGGCTACCGGCTTTCCGGCCGGATCATCCGCCCGGCGCAGGTGCACGTCGGCGTCGCCCCCGCCCCCGCCTCCGCGGACACCGACCCTGCCCCGGCGCAGGACCAGTAGGCGGGCCGCCGTCGGCATGGCCGATGGCCACCGCCGGTCCGCGCCCTGGCCTCCTCCGCCCCGCCCGGACCGCGCCCCGTCACCGGCGAGGATCGGCGTCCTCGCCGGCCTCGGTGCGTACCTCTGGTGGGGCCTGGTGCCGGTCTACTTCAAGGCGGTCGCCGCGGTCTCCCCGTTCGAGGTCCTCGCCCACCGGATCGTCTGGTCGCTGCTCCTGCTGCTCGTCTGGCAGGGGTGCCACGGCCGGCTGACCGGCGTCGCCGGTGTGCGCCGCACGCGACGTGCCGTCGCCGGCGTGCTGCTCAGCACGGCGCTGATCGCGATCAACTGGCTGGGGTTCATCTGGGCGGTGGTGACCGAGCGCGTGCTCGAGGCGAGCCTCGGGTACTTCATGAATCCGCTGGTCAACGTGCTGCTCGGAATGCTCGTGCTCGGCGAGCGGATGCGCCGGCTGCAGTGGGTCAGCGTCGGCCTGGCGACGGCCGGCGTCGCGCTGCTGACCGCGCTGCGCACCGAGGGGCCGCCGTGGCTCGCGCTGCTGCTCGCCGGATCGTTCGGTCTCTACGGCCTGCTGCGCAAGCTCTCGCCGGCCGACACCGCCGGCGGACTGCTGGCGGAAACCGCCCTGCTCGCCCCGTTCGCCGCGGGGCTGTTCGTGATGCTCGGCCTCCGCGACGACCTCGCCTTCGGCCGGGACCTGCACACGAGCCTGCTGCTCGCCGCCTCGGGACCGGTCACCGCCGTGCCGCTGCTGCTGTTCGTCGCCGCGGCGCGCCGGCTGCAGTACGGCACGATCGGGTTCCTGCAGTTCCTGGCGCCGTCGCTGCAGTTCCTGCTCGCGGTCGCGGTGTTCGCTGAACCGTTCGGCCCGGCGATGGCCGTCGCCTTCGGGCTGATCTGGATCGCGCTCGGACTGTTCTCGATCGACATGCGCCGCACGATGCGCAACCGCTGACGGATCGGCGCCCGTAGCGGCGGGGCTTGCCCCGCCGATT
>JAJRXN010000420.1 GCA_024276295.1 Acidobacteriota bacterium | reverse complement strand
GGCCGGCTGCACCGGCACCTGCCGGACGAGGCACGAGGCAGGCCCCGGCCAGACGGCCGGGGCCCAAGGGTGCCTTCCGTCCGGACGACCGGCAGCCTATGAGCAGCCCGAGGTCGCCCCGCAGTTGGTGCAGGCGTAGCACGCACCGTTGCGGACCATGATCGTCCCGCACTCGTGACACGGCGGCGCGTCGCTCGACAGCGCGGCGATCTTCTTCTCTTCCCGCTCCACGGCGCTGCCACCCGGCGCCGCATGCGCGTCGCCCGGCGACACCTCGTCATCGTCGTCCGCCGCCACGCCCGGCGACGCGCCGGCGCCGACCTCGACGTTCTCGTCGAGGAACTTGAGCGCCAGCCAGCGGAAGATGTAGTCGATGATCGACTTGGCGATCGGAATCTCGGGGTTGTTGGTGTAACCGCTCGGCTCGAAGCGCACGTGGGCGAACTTGTTGACCAGCACGCCGAGCGGCACGCCGTACTGCAGGGTCAGCGAGATCGCGGTCGCGAAGGCATCCATCAGTCCGGAGACCACCGACCCCTGCTTGGCCATCGTGACGAAGATCTCGCCCGGCTGGCCGGTGTCGGGATACAGCCCGACCGTGATGTACCCCTCGTGTCCGGCGACCGAGAACTTGTGCGTGATCGCCTGACGCTCGTCCGGCAGCCGCCGCCGCAGCGGTCGCGCCACGTCCTGCGCCGCCTCGCGCTCCGCCTTGCCGCCGGCACCGGTGGTCAGCGGCTGGGTCCGCTTGCAGCCGTCGCGGTAGAGCGCGATCGCCTTGAGGCCGGAGCGCCAGGCCTCGATGTAGGCCTGCTCGACGTCCTCGACCGTCGCGTCCTCCGGCAGGTTGACCGTCTTGCTGATCGCGCCGGACAGGAACGGCTGGCACGCCGCCATCATCCGGATGTGCCCCATCCAGTGGATCGACCGCGTCCCGTTCTGCGGCCGGAACGCGCAGTCGAAGACCGGCAGGTGCTCGTCGGCCAGGTGCGGCGCCCCTTCGATCGTGCCGTGCTCGTCGATGTGGTCGATGATCTCCTGGATCTGCTCGCGGCCGTATCCGAGACGCGAGAGCGCCATCGGCACGGTGTTGTTGACGATCTTGATCATCCCGCCGCCGACGAGCTTCTTGTACTTGACCAGCGCGATGTCCGGCTCGATCCCGGTCGTGTCGCAGTCCATCATGAATGCGATCGTTCCGGTCGGAGCGAGCACCGTGACCTGCGCGTTGCGGAACCCGTGCTGACGACCGAGTTCCTCCGCCCGCCGCCACGCACCGCGCGCGGCGCGCAGGAGGTTCGGTTCGAGCAGGTCCTCCGGAAGCGCCTCGGCATGCATCCGGTGTCGCACGATCACGTCGAGCATCGAGTCGCGATTCTCCGGATAGGACGGGAACGGCCCGCCGTGATCCCGCGCGAACTCGGCCGACGCCGCGTAGGCCTCGCCGCACATCAGCGCCGTGATGGCGCCGGCCTGGGCGCGGCCCGCCTCGGAGTCGTAGGGCAGCCCTTGGGCCATCAGCAGCGCGCCGAGGTTGGCGTAGCCCAGCCCGAGCGGACGGAACAGGTGCGAGTTCTCGCCGATGCGCGGCGTCGGATAGCTCGCGTTGTCGACCAGGATCTCCTGGGCGAGCAGCGTGATCCGCACCGCGTGACGGAACGCGTCGACGTCGAACCGGCCGTCCTTGCCGAGGAACTTCATCAGGTTGAGCGAGGCGAGGTTGCAGGCCGTGTCATCGAGGAACATGTACTCGGAGCACGGATTGGACGCGTTGATCCGTCCGCTCGCCTTGCAGGTGTGCCAGGTGTTGATCGTCGTGTCGAACTGCAGGCCCGGGTCACCGCACTCCCACGCCGCCTGCGAGATCGTGCGCATCAGTTCGCGCGCCCGGAACGTGTCCACCGGCTCGCCGCTGGTCACCGCCCGCGTGTGCCAGTCACGGTCCTCGATCACCGCCCGCATGAACTCGTCGGTGACCCGCACCGAGTGGTTCGCGTTCTGGAAGAACACCGAATCGTACGCGCCGCCCGGCGCATTGAACGCGGCGTCGTAGCCGGCCTCGATCAACACGTGCGCCTTGCGCTCTTCCCGCGACTTGCACTCGATGAAGTCGACGATGTCCGGGTGATCGATGTCGAGGATCACCATCTTCGCCGCACGGCGCGTCTTGCCGCCGGACTTGATCACGCCGGCGAACGCGTCGTATCCGCGCATGAACGAGACCGGACCCGATGCCGTCCCGCCGCCGGAGAGCAATTCCTTCGACGAGCGCAGCGCGGAGAGGTTGCTGCCGGTCCCGGAGCCGAACTTGAACAGCATGCCCTCGGTCTTGGCCAGCTCGAGGATCGACGCCATCGAGTCCTGCACGCTGTTGATGAAGCACGCCGAGACCTGCGGCCGCGGCTCGATGCCGCAGTTGAACCAGACCGGCGAATTGAACGCCATTTTCTGGTGCACCAGCAGGTGCACCAGTTCCGCACGGAACGACTCGCGGTCCTCGGCGGTCCGGAAGTAGCCCCCCTAGTCGCCCCACCGGGTGATCGCATCGACGACGCGGCCGACGAGCTGCCGGACCGAGCGCTCGCGCTCCGTGGTCCCGTGCTGCCCGCGGAAGTACTTCTGCGCCACGATGTTCGTGGCGGTCTGGGACCACGAACGGGGCACCTCGACGTCCTTCTGCTCGAAGACCGTCTCCCCCTTCTCGTTGACGATCGACGCGGTGCGCGTCTCCCACTCGACGCCCGCGAACGGCTCCTCCCCTTCCGTGGTGAACCGCCGCGGGATCTCGAGCCCGGGACCCTCGGCGAAGCCCTTCCGGGGGCCGTCCTGCGGCTCCGCGGCGCTCTTCGGACCCGCCGCGGCGGCGGGCTGCTGCTGTTCGGCCGGAACGCGTCCCGGCTCTCCCTCGGGCATCGGCGTGCCTTCGTGGATCGACATGTTCAGCCTTTCCTCCTCTGAACGAGCCCGGACGCGGGCTCCACCCCTTCTTCTCGAACCCCGGTCTCACGCAGGACCGGGGCAATACCCGACCGGCTCCCGGCATTTCGGGGCACGAGGACCCACCCCCGACCCGCTCGGGCGGCAGGGCGGCGCATCGTCACGAACGTCCCCGGATCTGGTCGAGCCGGCGCACGGTACATCGCCCTGGAGCCAGATGTCAACAAGATCTTGTGGTTTTTTTCATGACCACCACAATATGTTGCTACCAAAAGGGTTGGTCGTCGAGGTCTTCCGCCCGCCGCCGGACGGCCGGCCCGGGCCCGGCGGAAAGGGCCCGCCGACGGCAATCCCCGGACCACGGTGGGGGCTGATTGGACACGCGCCGGGCCCCGTGCTAAAACCCGCGATCTGCGGCTGGGGCGTTAACTCAGCGGTAGAGTGCCATCTTCACACGGTGGAAGTCGCAGGTTCGAATCCTGCACGCCCCACCACGCGCCGGTCCGGGCCGCTAGCTCAGCTGGGAGAGCGCCGCGTTCGCAACGCGGAGGTCGTGGGTTCGAATCCCATGCGGTCCACCAGATCGTTCCGGTCGTGTCGCCCGCCGCACTCTCGAGCGCCAGGAAACTGCCAGACTGTCCGGCCACCGGTGACCCTGTCGGTCACCGCTGGCACGCCATCGTGACGCACCGCGCCATGATGGCGCCAAGCCTGTCCACTCCAAATGACATTCCGCGACGCGGAACGCCGGTTTGCGACCGATTCCGCGCTCCATGACCTGCCGCCGACGTTGGCATGCCGATTGCTTATCCCACGATTGATTGGCTCCTTTTCCTTTACCAGCTCGGCCCTCGCTGATCGGGGGCCGGTTTTTTTGTCCCGACGTGCCACAGGTGTTGCAATGACGCGCCCCCGGCTGTTGCGCTCTGCAACAGATCGGGCGATAAACCCCTCGTGGACCCACCACTCTTCATCGCTGATCGATACCGGGTCGAGGGCGTGCTCGGCCGCGGCGCCTCGTCGATCGTCTACCGGGTCGTCGACGAACGGACCGGGGCCGAGCAGGCGCTCAAACTGCTCGAGCCGTCCGCGACGGCCGGCGCCGAAGCGCTCGAGCGGGCTCTGCGACGCGAGTTCCGGCTGCTCGCCGGACTCCGCCACCCTCACCTCGTCCAGGTCCACGACTTCGGGACCACGCACCTGCCGGAGGAGGACTCGACCCGCGTCTGGCTGACGATGGACTTCGTCCCGGGCCGGCCGATCGACGAGGCGCTCGGACCCCCTTCCGACTGGACGGTCTTCGCGCGCCTGGCCGATGCGCTGTTCTCCGCCCTCGAGGCGCTGCACGACGCCGGCCTGGTCCATGGCGACGTCACGGCGGCCAACGTGCTCGTTTCCGGATATCCCGCGGCCGATCCCCCCGGCCTCCGGCTGATGGACCTGGGACTGGCCGACCGGTTCCACCGCGCGGCGCCGGGCGTGATCCGCGGCACGCCGGCGACGATCGCTCCGGAGCGGCTGAGTGCCGGCGAGGTCGACGCCCGGGCCGACCTGTACTCGGCCGGTGCCGTGCTCTATCGGCTGGCGACCGGGCAGGACCCCTTCACCTCGGACGACCCCTGGGACGTGCTGCGCGCCCACGTGCGCACGGCTCCGACCCCCCCGTCGCATCTCAATCCTGAGATCCCCGCCTCGCTCGAGGATCTGCTGCTCTCGCTGCTGGAAAAGGACCCCGCCGCGCGCCCCCCGTCGGCGCGTGCCGCCCGG
Organism: Acidobacteriota bacterium; assembly: GCA_024276295.1. Lineage (GTDB taxonomy): Bacteria > Acidobacteriota > Polarisedimenticolia > J045 > J045 > J065. Next base: position 4,926 of record JAJRXN010000420.1, on the reverse strand, counting down.
CGACTCCTCGCGCCCCTGTCCGGGCGCAGCGTCGACGGCGCCCTGCCGCCGCTGCGTCGGGCTCTCCGGCCGAGCTTCGCCGGACGCACCGACGAGCGCGCCGCCATCGAGGAAGCCGCCCGGGATGCCCGGCGCGGCCGCGGCAGCGTCGTCGTCGTGCTCGGCGAGCGCGGCTCCGGTCGCTCGCGGCTGCTCGAGGAGGCTCGGCTGGCGATCCTGCTCGACGACGGCGAGGCCGTGCTGCTCTCCACCGCGAGCGCCCCCTCGCGACCGTTCGGCCTGCTCGATGCCGCGGCCGACGCCCTCGGAATGAGCCTCGACGGCCCGGCGGTGAGCCGTGCGGTTCGGCTGGCGGACGCGCTCTCCCGTCGGCAGGCCGCGCTGCTGATCGACGACTCGGACCGCGCCGACGCGGCTTCCCGCGAGGCGCTCGGCATGCTCGCCGCCCGCATCGCCGAGGGAACCGGCGGCCTGCTGGTCCTCGGCGCGGCCGAGGGCCACGACGACGGCGGCGGCGGCCCGATCGAGGCGCTGCTGCGCGCGGGCCAGGCGCGCGTCGTCCGCCTGCGCCCGCTCGGCCGGGAGGAGGCCGGCAGCCTGGCCGCGTCGATGCTCGGCCGCCGCGAGCTGCCGCCGGCCTGGATCGATGCGCTGCACGCCCGCTCGCGCGGGCGCCCGCGCGAACTCGTCCGACTGATCGAGACTCTGGTCCGGCACGGCTGCGCGTTCGATCCGGCAGGGGTCACGGAAGCGCTCGAGCGTGTCGCCTCGCGAATCGCGGCGGACGGGGGCGCGCCCGACCTGGGTCCGGCATGGGAGGCGCTCGATGAACCGGCCCGCCGGCTGGCCGGCGGCCTCGCCCTCGTGCCCGGCGAGCCGGTTCCGATCGACCTGCTCGAGGAGTTCGCGGGGCCGGACGCGCCGGCGGCGCTCGCGGCGCTCGTCGAGCGGGGCTGGGTCCGGCGCTGTCACGCGGCCGGCGGCCTGCTGGCGGCGGTCCTCGAGGACGGGGGACTCGCCCGTGCGGTCGTCGCGCGCCTCGACCTCGACCGACGGCGCGAACTCCACCGCGCCCATGCCCGTCGGCTCGAGCGGATCGGAGGCGCCGGTGCGGCACGCGCCGAGCACCTGGCGGCGGCGGATGAACCGCTGCACGCGGCGGCCCTGCTGATCGACGCCGCGGAGGCGGCCCTCGACGGCGGGCTCGCCTCGGAAGCGATCCGCCTTGCGGAAAGGGCGCGCGAGCTGCTCGGCCCGGATGCCGACGGCAGCCTGACCGTTACGCTCGAAGCGGCGCTCGGCCGCGCGCTGGCCCGGGCCGGGCGCGGCGGCGAGGCGCAGGCGGCCTTCGAGCGGGCCCTTGCCGCGGCTCGCAGGCTCGACGATCCGGGCCGGCTCGCCCGGACCCTGCGCACCGCCGGCGAGTCGCTCGGGATGCTCGGCCGCATCGACGAGGGGCTGTCCCGGCTCGAGGAAGCGCTCGCCCTGTTCGACGAGCTGGCGGAGACGGCCGCCGGTGCCGACACGCTGATCGCCTCGGCACGCCTGCTGGCCCGGAGCGGCCGCCCGGCCGACGCCCGGCAGCGGCTCGAGATCGCCCGGCGCCAGGCGCACCGCGCCGAAGCGCCAGCGCTCGAGGTCGAGGCCCTGCTCGGTCTCGGCCGGCTCGCCGCCGGGCGCGGCGACGCCGAGCACGCCCTCGAGCTGCTCGCCAACGCCGAGGAGCTGGCCGCGCGCGCGGGCGTCGTCGCGGCCGGACACCAAGCGCGGCAGGCGCGCATCGAGGCGCACCTGCTCTCCGGTCGCGCCGGCATGGCTCTCGACGATGCCCGCGCGTGGATCGACGCCGCGGAAGCAGCCGACGACATCGAGGCGGTCCGCCGTGCCGCGCACCTGTCCGGCCGCGCGCTGACCGCGCTCGGACGCCGCCGGGAGGCGGAAGCCGCGTTCGAGCAGGCCGCCGATCTCGCGCGTCGGCTCGGAGACCTCGCCGCGGCGGCCACCGCGCTCTCCGAAGCCGCCCGCGTGCGCCTCGAACGCGGCCAGCCTGCGGCCGCCCGGGAGCAGGCCGCCGAGGCGCTGCGGCTGGCTTCCGGTGCGCCCTTCGACCTTCCGCTCGACCACGTGCGGCGCAATGCGGCGCGCATCGAGGCGATTCTCGGACACCCGCAGGAGGTCGGCCGGCTGCTCGGCGATGCCGGGGACGACGAACCCGACGACGCCCGTGCCTGGCGCGGCTTCCTGCTCGGACTCGCCCACCTGACGGCCGGCGCGCCCGAGCAGGCCCGCGAGCTGCTGCAAGAGGCCTGCTTCGTCGCCCGGCGCGCCAGCCTCGCGGAACTCGAGCAGGAAGGCCGGCTGATGCTCGCCGAGGCGTACCTCGAGCTGCGCGAGGCCGAGCGCGCGTCGCTCGCCCTCAAGCGGTTCCGCGGCGACGCGGGCCCCGGCCCCGGAGGCGAGGAACGCCAGGCCGTCGCGCGGCTGCTCTCCGCGGAAGCCGAGCTGGCCCGGCCGGACGGCGATCCGCGCCGGGCCGCCGACGAGGCGGAACTCGCGGCGACGGCGCTGAGCGAGCGGGAGCGGGCCGACATCGCGTGGCGCGCCTGGGGCGCACTGGCCGCCTCGGCCCGGCGCCTCGGCGATACCGCCCTGGCGGGCCGGGCGGGGCGCGAGGCGTTCTCGCGGCTCGATGCGTGGCTCGCCGCGCTTCCCGAGACCGATCGCGCACGGGCCCGCGGCACGCTCCGCGCCCGCGCCGTGTTCGAGCACCGCAGCGAAGGCATGCCGGACACGCCGGCCGCCCCGGCGTCGCGGGGTGCCGCGCTCGACGAACCGGCGCTCACGCGCCGCGTGCGCGACCTCGAACGGCTGCTCGAGATCAACCGCTCGCTCAACTCGGCCCGCGCCCCGCGGGAGGTCCTCGGCGTGCTGCTCGACACCGCCGTCGAACTGACCGGTGCCGAGCGCGGCTTCGTCCTGCTCGGGAAGTCCTGCCGGCCGGAGGTGGAACTGGCGCGCGGTTCCGGCGGGACCGAACTGGCCGGCGAGGCGCGCGAGGCATCCCGCGACGTCGCGCGGCGCGTGATGCAGGCCGGCAGCGCCCTGCGCACGCTCGACGCCGCCGGCGACGCGCGCCTGCGGGACTCGCGTTCGGTCCACGCGCTGCGGATCCGTTCGGTCCTCGCGGTGCCGATCCGCACCCGGGGCGAGACGGCCGGGGCGCTGGTGCTCGACTCGCGCCGGGAGGCCGTCGGGTTCGACGAGCGTGCCGAAGCGCTGCTCGTGCAGCTCGCCGACCAGGCGGGCATCGCGCTGGCCAACGCGTCGCTGATCGACGAACTCGAACGGCGCGCCGAGGAGATCCGCCGGCTGAACGAGCGCCTCGCCGAGCAGGTCGAAGAACAGCGCGTCGAGCTGCTCGAAAAGCAGTCCAATCTCGAGCTGCGCTATCGCTTCGACAGCATCGTCGGGGCATCGGCACCGATGCAGCGGCTCTACCGTGCGCTCGACAAGCTGATTCCGACCGAGATCCCGGTGCTCGTCACCGGAGCGTCCGGCACCGGCAAGGACCTCGTCGCGCGCGTGCTGCACTACAACGGCCCCCGCCGCGAACAGCGGTTCGTGACCGTCAACTGCGCCGCGCTGACCGACACGCTGCTCGAGTCCGAACTGTTCGGCCACCGGCGCGGCGCGTTCACCGGCGCCGAGCGGGATCGTCGCGGCCTGTTCGAGCAGGCCGACGCCGGCACGCTGTTTCTCGACGAGATCGGCGAGATGCCGCTTCATCTCCAGCCGAAGCTGCTGCGGGCGATCCAGTTCGGCGAGGTGCGCCGGGTCGGCGAGGACGTTCCCCGCCACGTCGACGTGCGGATCATCGCCGCGACGAACCGCGACATGAAGACCCTCGTTGCCGAGGGGCGGTTTCGTGAGGACCTGTACTACCGACTGGACGTCGGTCGCGTGCACCTCGCCCCGCTGGGCGAACGGCTCGAGGACCTCGGCCTGCTGGTCGACCACTTCCTCGAGCGGGCCGCCGAGCGTGCCGGAGGCCCTCCGCTGCGCATCGAGCCGGCGGCGCTGCGGCTGTTCACGCGCCACGACTGGCCGGGCAACGTCCGCGAGCTCGAGAACGAGATCACGAGGCTGGTGGCGTTCTGCGACGGCCCGGTGATCACCGAACTCGACGTGCTCGAGAACACCGCCTTCGCCGAGCGCGTGCGGGAGGAGGCGGCCGGCGGCGAGCCTCCCGCCGACAGCGGCACGCTCGAGCGGCTCGAGATCGAGCGGATCCGCGAGGCGCTGCGCGAGGCCGGCGGGAACCGGACCCGGGCGGCCCGCATCCTCGGGATCGACCGCTCCACGCTCTATCGCAAGCTCAAGCGGCTGGGCCAGGTCTGACTGGTGCAAGCTGCAACATCCACCGCGGCTGCATCGCCCCATGCAACGCCGGGCCGGCCGCCTGCTTTTCCGGAATCATTCGTCATTGTTCGCACCACTCCTCCGCACGGGACCAGCCTGACTGGCACGCCCATTGCATTATGCCGGGGTGCGAAGGCGGAAAGGCCCGGCAAGGGATACGAGGGACACTGACTGACAGCAGCCTCGTTGTTGCAAGCCAGAAACATGCAGCGCCCAGCCCAATGCCCTGCAGCAGCCCCCTGGTTCCTCGTTCCCTTGCCGGGACGCCATCCCGCCCGAGCCTGAGGAAGCTCCTTTTCCTGCCAGGCAAGACCCAGCCCCTTCCAGGCGAGAGGCCCGCACCCCCCGGCGGGCCTTTCGTGCGTTTGCGCCCGTCCGGCCCCACGTTATCGGCAGGATCAGGAGATCACCGATGCCGATGGCGGACCGACGACTTCCACGCCTGCCGCGCGGCGCGTTCGTCGCGCTCCTCCTGTGCGGGCCCGCATCCGTCACCGCCCTGGCCGC
>JAJRXN010000419.1 GCA_024276295.1 Acidobacteriota bacterium | reverse complement strand
GTCGTCGATCCGGGCGAAGAGAGCCTCAAGCGCGAGTTCGAGGGCGTCGAGCGGATCCACGTGCCGATGCACGCCGTGATCCGCATCGACGAGGTCGAGCGCGAGGGCGTCTCCCGCATGCGCCCGGCGGGTCAGGGTGAGGCGACCGTGACCCCCTTCCCCTCCCCGATCATCGGGTCGCCGCCCCGTGGGGGCGGGTCCGAAGGCTCCTAGGCGACCGGCCGTCAGCGGCGCAGCACGCCGTCGAGCACGGCGCGGACGGAGAACACCTCGCGCGGGTCGTGCGCCTCGGTGACGATGCGGGCCAGCCCCTCGGCAAGGCGCGGACTGCGCGCCACGCACCAGGCCGCAAGGCCGACGAGCCACGGGCGCGCGGCCCAGCGTTCGGCCGCGAGAAAGCCGCGGTAGACGGGAGCGAGTTCGCGTTCGATCCGGGTGCAGTAGAGCCCCGCGGCGTCGCCGTCGCCACCTCGGACCGCGACGATCGCCTCGGCGGCGATCAGCCCCGTCTCGAGCGCCTTGCCGATGCCTTCGTTCGTCAGGGGCAGCGCGGCTGCGATCGCGTCCCCCACGCCGAGCACCGCGCCCCGCGCGGGCGTGAGCACGCCGCGCAGCCCCGAGCGCACCTGCGCCGCCCGGGGACGGGCCTCCAGCCGTCCGCGGTCGAAGAGTCCGCGCACCGCCGGATGGGCCGAAAGCCGTGCCAGGCGCCTGCTGACGGGCGGACCGCGCCGGCCGACGCCGGCATCCCAAGCCACGGCTCCGACGTTGCAGCGCCCGCCGCCGAGTGGAAAGACCCACCCGTACCCGGGAGCGAGCGAGCGAGCAAACAGTCCGAGCAGTTCGTCCGGAAGCGTCGCCTGCGTCTCGAGATGGCCGCGCAGCGCCACCGCGGTCGGCCCGCCGCGCACGAGACCGAGTCCGGTGCCCAGACCGGGGGCGGCGCCGGTGGCCAGCACGAGCCAGCGCGCCCGCACGATCCGTTCGCGGCGCCCCTCGGCCAGCACGACGGACACCGATCGCCCGGCGTCGTCGACCGTGCGGACTCCGGCGCGAACGAACACCGCCCCCCGCCCGACCGCCCAGCGCGCGAGCCGCGCATCGAGGTCGGCGCGCGGAAGCGTGACGAACGGGCCGGGCACCGCGACGGACCGTCCGGTCGGTGCGAGCGCGCGCGCCGCCGGCAGCACGTGCCCCGCAGCGGCGATCCCGTCCCACAGCCCGAGCCGCTCGAGGTGGTGCCGCGCGTCGTGGCCGAGCCCCTCGCCGCAGACCTTGGTGCGGGGAAACCGCGCCCGATCGACCAGCAGCACGTCGAGGCCGGCGTCGGCGAGCCGGCCGGCGGCCGCCGCTCCGGCCGGCCCGGCTCCCGCGACGAGCACCTCCACCGAGGCGGATGGAAGCTCCGCCAGGGCCGTCTGCCCGGACGACCGCACGCCCGGTGCGGTCATCGGACCGCAGGCGCGCCCGCGCGAGGTCGGCGCGGAGCGGTCAGGAGGAGGAAGACGACGAGCGCACGGTCCCGGTGTCGCCGCCGGGAACCGGTCCCGAGTCCTCGTACAGGAGTTCGCGCAGCCGCCGGCGGTCGTCCGGCGAGATCGAGACGAACGACACGCCGAACGCCTCGCGCGGCGGTCCGGGCGAGCCGGCCGGCTGCCGGACGGCCAGCGCCTCGAGCCGCAGCGTGTGCCCCTCGTCCGGCAGGTCGATCTCGAGTTCGAGCAGCGTCCCGAGTTCCACGGCCCCCGCCAGCACGACCAGGGCGCCGGTCTCCGAGATGTTGAGCGTGTGGCCGCGCAGCGACCGGCCCGCCACGCCGGGACGTGCGCGGAGCGGAAGCCTCAGCGCCCGGCGCGCGCCGGCGCGGCGCTCGCCGCTGAGTCTGATTTCGCCGGGCAGGACCATCGACGTGAACGTAGCGCGCCGGGACGCGGGAAGGCAACGCGCGGCCAAGCGCCTCCGGCCCGCGGCGTCGTGACGCGGCGCGGCACGCGCGGCGCGACGGAAGCACAGGCCGGCGGGGGAGCTTCCGGCACAATACGACCGCCGGCCAGCCCGCCCGGGCGTCGCCGGGGAGGATCGTCTCGTGCCCTGCCATCTTCTGCCCAGGCTCCCTCTCGCCGCGCTCGCGCTCGCGGGACTCATTCTGTCACCCGGATCCGCCGGCGCCGACGGCCTGCCGCCCGCCGAGCTGCTCGACGGCCTTGCGGCCCGCTCGATCGGCCCCGCCGGAATGAGCGGCCGGGTCACCGACGTCGAGGGCGTGCCGTCCGATCCGACGATCCTCTGGATCGGCACCGCCGCCGGCGGCGTGTTCCGCTCGCGCAATGCCGGGCTGACCTTCGAGGCGGTCTTCGATGACCAGCCGGTGGCCTCGATCGGCGACCTGGCCGTGTTCCCGTCGATTCCCGACGTGGTGTGGGTCGGCACCGGCGAGGCCAACGTCCGCAACTCGGTCTCCGCGGGCGCCGGCGTCTTCCGCACGACCGACGGCGGCGAGACCTGGACCGCGCTCGGCCTCGAGGGCACCGAGCGGATCGCGCGCATCGTGCTCGATCCGCGGGACGCCCGGGTCGCGTTCGTCGCCGCGCTCGGGCCGCTGTGGAACGACAGCGAGGAGCGCGGCGTGTTCCGGACGACCGACGGCGGGCGCACGTGGCGCAAGGTGCTGTACGTCGACGAGAGCACCGGCGCCGCCGATCTGGTGATGGATCCGGCCAACCCGAACCACCTGCTGGCGGCGATGTGGGACCACCGCCGCTCGCCCTCGTTCTTCCGCTCCGGCGGTCCCGGGTCCGGCCTCTATCGCAGCGTCGACGGGGGCGAGACGTGGACCCGGCTCGGCGTCGACGATGGGATGCCGGAAGGCGACCTCGGACGGATCGGCCTGGCGTTCGCGCCGTCGGATCCGCGGATCGTCTACGCGCTGGTCGAGGCGAAGCGCAACGTCGTCCTGCGCTCGAACGACGGCGGCCGGACGTTCATGCCGACCGGCGCCGAAAGACGCTTCGGCAACCGGCCGTTCTACTTCTCGCAGCTCCGCGTCGACCCCGAACGCCCGCTGCGGGTCTACAGCCTGTGGACGCTGGTCAGCGTCTCGGAAGACGGCGGCGCCTCGTGGCGCGTGCTCGTCCCGTTCCGGGACGTCCATCCCGACCATCACGCGATGTGGATCGACCCGCACGACGGCCGCCGGATCGTCGTCGGCAACGACGGCGGCGTGGCGATCAGCCATGACCGCGGCACGACGTGGCGTTTCGTCGAGAACCTCCCGCTGGCGCAGTTCTACCAGGTGGCCGTCGACGACGACCTGCCCTACCACGTCTACGGCGGCCTGCAGGACAACGGATCGTGGCGCGGCCCCGCGTACGTCTGGGAGAACGGGGGGATCCGCAACCACCACTGGGACGAGGTCGGCTTCGGCGACGGCTTCGACACGCTGCCCGACCCGCGCGACTCGCGCCGGGGCTACTCGACGAGCCAACAGGGATTCGTGATGCGCTGGAATCTCGAGACGGGCGAGCGGCACTCGATCCGCCCGGCGCCGCCCGAGGGGGAAGAACTCCGCGTCAACTGGAATCCGGCGCTGGCCATCGATCCATTCGACCCCGACACGCTGTATTTCGGCAGCCAGTACGTCCACCGGTCCCGCGACCGCGGCGAGACCTGGGAGATCATCAG
>JAJRXN010000418.1 GCA_024276295.1 Acidobacteriota bacterium | reverse complement strand
GGCGCCGCTACGCCCCGCCGATTCCGCCTTGTGCGCGTACGCCCGCGCGCACGCGCAGCGGGCTTGCCCCGCCGATTCCGGATAGAGGGGTTCCCATGTGGAATCGGCGCCCCAAGGGGCGCCGCTACGGCCCCGCCGATTCCGCCTTGCACGCGCACACCCGCGCGCACGCGCAGCCCCGCCGATTCCGGATAGAGGGGTTCCCATGTGGAATCGGCGCCCCAAGGGGCGCCGCTACTGCCCCGTCGATTCTGCCTTGGAGCCCCGTCATGCAGAATCGGCGCCCCGAGGGGCGTCGCCACCAGCGGAGGGGAGCGGCTGATGGCCGGGGGCCGCGGGGCCCCCGGGCGTCAGAGAGTCGGCGGCGCGCTTCCGAACAGGCGATGTCGCATCGCGCCGAGGGCGCGGTTGATCGGGTTGGTGCGCGAGAGGAACCGGACGACGGGCGGACGGCGGACGCCCAGTTCGCCGAGCATCGTCCACGCCTCCCGGTTCTTCGGGTCGATCGACAGGGCGGTCACCAGGGATTCCACGGCGAGGCGCCGGTTGGCGAGCCGGAGGTAGACGCGTGCGAGGTTGGTGAACATGTCGCTGCGCAGCGTGCTTCCCGACGTCGCCTCCTCGCACAGACGGCGGCCCCGGGCGAGTTCTCCGCGGCCGAGGGCCAGCGCGAGCCCGTAATACGAGCGGAGCAGCGCCGTCCACGGCGCTTCCGGCTCCTCGGCGGAATAGGCGAGCGCCTGTTCGAGCGGTTCTATCGCCTCGAGGTAGCGGCCGGCACGCACGAGTTCGGCACCGTGACGGTACCAGCGCTCGGCTGCGCTCGGCGGTCTCATCGTCCGCGCCATCGGGGGCCTCCTCGATGCCGAATCTGGGACCGCGGCGGCCGACCCGCAATCAGCGGGGTGCGAGGTGGCCGGGGGACCCCGGCCGGCTCAGGCGCGTGGAATGTCGGCTGTCAGCATATCGAGCTGTTCGCCCGCGTTCGCGACGGCCTGCGCGTCCTGGCCCTCGATCGTGACGAGCACCCGGTCGGGCTCGGGGTAGGAACCGATCTCGAGGTCTGGAAACGCCTCGACCAGCCGATGGAGGCGCGGGGCCAGTACGGTCTCGGTGGTCCGGAAGGCGCGGGAGGTCCGGTGGAACGGACTGCCGCGGAACTCGCCGCGCAGCTCGTCGAACTTGCGCCGGAGGATCGACGGGATTCCGGGGAGCACGTAGACGTTGCGCATCCGGATCGTCGGCCAGGTGGTCGTCCCTCCCACCAGCTCCGCCCCCTCGGGGACGTCGGCCATCCGCAGTTCGGCCTCGGAGGGCTCCCTGCCGAGGTGCGTGCGGATCCGTTCGGCCAGATCGTCATGCTGCACGACGCCGACCCCGAAGGCCTCGGCCACGCCGGCGATCGTCACGTCGTCGTGGGTCGGGCCGATGCCGCCCGTCGTCAGCACGAAATCCGAGCCGGCGGCCGCCTCGCGCACGGCACCCGCGATCGCCGGGACCTCGTCGCGGATCATCGTCGCGCGCTCGATGCGCACGCCGAGCGACCACAGCGCGCCGGCGAGGAACGGGAGGTTCTCGTCGCGGACGCGCCCGCTCAGCAGTTCGTTTCCGATCAGGATGATCGATGCCCTGGTCCGTCTGATCATCGAGACCTCGGCTCGAACGCCGCTTCGGGACCTTCGGCGGGAGGCCGCAGGAACCAGGACGAGCGATGGGGCGACCCGACGGCGGGCCGCCCCAGCCCGCAGGGTCAGGCCATGAAATCGTGAGCCCGAACCGTCTTGCGGCCGTTGGCGGTTGCGCGGCGGACGGCCTGGTCGATGTACCAGTAGATGACCTCGTTCAGGGCTTCCGGCGCATCGGACGCGACGTTGACGCCGTGGGAACGCAGCGCGTTCTTGACCTTGCTGCCGACCAGAAGCGTTTCCTTCGTGGCGGCCTTGCGGCGTCCGGCCTTGCGCGTCGCCTTCTTCTTCGCCTTCTTCTTCGCAGCCTTCCGTGCCATCACGAGTCTCCCTTTTGCTTCAGACGCACCGTGCGTCTGCGCACATGTTCGTGCAACGGTGCCTTTCGTAGCATCCTCGTCGTTCTCGTTCAAGAGCTTTCCGCACGAAAAAGCGTGTTTTCGGCGGAATCGAGGTCGATTTCGGCATTTCGCCCGTCGCGCGCATCATCGGGTCTCCGCTCTTCGGACGCACGTCCGGACCGCGGATTCGGGCCGCCGCGCGATTCGGGCTACCATCGCGGCGATGGTCACCGAGCAGGACGGACGGGCAGCCACGCATCGCCTCGGCTCCGGGGCCGTGCTGCTCCTGATCCTCGCGGCGCTGGGTCCGTACGCGCTGCTTCCCGCCAAGCCGCTGGTCTTCCGTTCACCCGCCGATGTCGTCGCGGAGCAGACCCTGGCGGAGCAGGCCGCGTCGGCCACCGGCGCGCAGGCCGCGCCATCGGGCGGGACGGGGCGTGCCCTCGTTTCGCGGTATCCGGTGATCGCACTGTGCCACCTGCTGGAAACGCGCGTATTCGGCCGGAATCCGGCGATTCTCCACCTGCTGGACATGCTGCTGCACGCCGCCGGGACCATCCTGCTCGCCCTGCTGCTGCTCGCGCTGGGGACCGGCCGGAGCATCGCGCTGGCGACGGCGGCGATCTTCGCCGTGCATCCTGCGCTGAGCGAGGCGGTCTGCTCGGCCGTCGGACGCTCCGACCTGGTCGCGTCGCTTGCACTGCTTGCCGGGCTGCTGCTCCATCTGCAGGCGCGTCGTTCGAAGCGGCCCGCGGCCTGCGAGGCGGGAGCGCTCCTGTCCGGTCTGATTGCCCTTCTCGCCCGCGACTACGCCCTCGCGTTTCCGCTGCTGCTCGTCGGCTTCGATCTGGCGATCGACTCTGTGCGGCACCGACGTGCGTGGACCGACACGCGTCTCGTCGCCACGTGGGTCGCGGCGGCGGCGCTCGCCGGCGGGTGGCTCGCCCTGCGGTGGTTCGCCCTTCCGGCCTCCGGCGAGCCGTCGACGATCGAGGCCCTCGACAACCCGCTCCGGGAGGCGTCGCCGGTCGTGCGCTGGTCGACGGCCGCCTGGATGCTCGTCCATGCGGGGCGGCTCGCCGTGTTTCCCCTCGGGCTGAGCCACTTCCACGGCGCCGGCACGATCTCGCCGGTCGCCGGCTTGTTCGATCTGCGTGCGCTGGCCGGAGGAGCGTTCGTCGTGGCCCTCGGCGGACTGGCCGTCTGGAGCGTCGTGCGCTTCCGGGATCCCCGGCCGGCGATCGGCGTGCTGATCTTCCTGCTGCCCCTCGGCCTGGCGCTCGGGATCGCGACCGGCGGGGCCGTTCCGTTTGCCGAGCGCTGGCTCCACCTTCCGCTTGCCGGCGCCGCGCTGCTGCTCGCCGTCGTGCTCGGCGAGCTGTCGCGTCGCGTCCCGCGGCTGCTTCCGGCGATCGGCGTGCTGATCTTCGTGCTGGCGGCGGGGACCGTCCTGCGTGTCGAGGACTGGTCGTCCGGCGAACGTCTGGCGCAGGCATCGCTGCGCTGGTACCCGAACGCCTCGCGACCGTGGCTGGAACTCGGACTCGTCCAGGCCGCGCGGGGAGAGACCGCCGCCGCCGCCGCGTCGTTCCGGAGATCGCTCGCCGTCGTGCCGGAGCGCGCCTACGCCTGGCAGCAGTACGCCACCGCCGAGATGAAGCTCGGCGACTTCCAGCGGGCGCTCGCCGCGTGGCGCAGCGCGCTCGATCTCTCGCCGGGCGATCTCGGGCCGCTCTGGCGGGGTCTCGGCACCGCGCAGCTCGCCACCGGTCGCGCCGAAGAGGCGGTACGTTCGCTCCAGGCGGCGCATCGGCTGATGCCGGACGATCCGCACACCCGCGCGCTGCTCGCCCGGGCGCAGCTTCGGCTCGCCGAGGATCGCACCGAGGCCGGGCGCCGCGAGGAGGGAGCGCGGCTCGCCATGCGGGCGATCTCGCTCGGCACGCTCGATGCCGACCAGCTCTTCCGGGCGGCTCTCGTCCTGTACCGCGCGGGGCACCGCGCACGCGCACGCGAGCTGTTCGACGAGGTACTGGCGGACGACCCCCAGATCCTGCGCCGCAAGCACGAACTCGCCGTGGCGCTCGACGCACAGGGACAGCACCTCGACGCGGCGCGCGTATTCGCGGAGTCCCTTGCGGCGCGACCCGACCACGCGCCGACGCTGTTCAACCTCGGGCGGTGCCTGCTGCTGGCCGGCAGGGCCGCCGACGCCATCGCCCCGATCGAACGGGGCCTCGCGCTGCGGGACGACGAAACGGCGCGGAAGATGCTCGCCGAGGCGCGGGCCCGAGCGCGCCGGGCCCGGCGCTGACGCCCGACGGGGCCCGCCGCGGGCGCGGTCAGGCGGCCTCCCGCCGGTCGCTGGCTCGTTCCATCGCAGTCCGGAGCTGTCGGAGCGTCCCGTGCCAGCTCTGGCTCGAGGGTCCGTTCGCTCGATCGCGTGCCTCCACCTCGCGGGGCGACGCCTCGTGGCGAGAGGTTGACACCACGGCCAACATGGTGTTTTCGGGAGTCTCCCGGGGGATGTTCGCCGGGATCCGGCGGAGCCGGATCGGAGGGCCGATGCCACGACTGACGAAGATCTACACCCGCAAGGGAGACGACGGCTCGACCGCGCTCGGCAGCGGCCGGCGGGTCGACAAGGACGACCTGCAGGTCGAGGCATACGGCACGGTCGACGAACTCGGTGCGGCGATCGGGGTCGCGCGGGCGGCCGGGCTCGACGAGGCGGTCGACGCGACGCTCCAGCGGATCCAGAGCGAACTGCTCAACCTCGGCGGCCTGCTCTCGATGCTCGACCGCGAGGCGGCCGAGCCGGGCGCGCACGGACTCGTCGAGGAGCGGCACGTCAAGGCGCTCGAGCAGGACTGCGACCGTTTCAACGCCGACCTCGGACCGCTGCGCGAGTTCGTCCTGCCGGCCGGAACGCCCGGGGCGGCGATGCTCCACCTGGCCCGGACGGTGGCACGGCGCGCCGAGCGCCGGATCGTCGCGCTCTCGCGCGAGCAGGCCGTTCCGGCGGCCTGCCTGAAGTACGTCAACCGTCTGTCCGATCTGCTGTTCATCCTCGCGCGCTACGAGAACCACGCCGGTGGCGAGGGCGACGTGCTGTGGAACCGCGATGTGTGACCCGCGCCGAATGCTCGCCGTGTTCGCGGCGCTGATGCTCGGCACCGGCGTCGCCGCCGCGGCCGCGTCCCCGGCGCCGGTCGCGCCGTCCCGCGTCTGCTCGGTCAGTCTCGCGGGCGACGAACTGCTGGCGCTGCTGCTGCCGGTCGGACGCGTCGCGTGCGTCAGTCCCTGGGCCGACGACGAGGCGACCAGCAATGTGCGCGGGCGCTATCCGAAAGACGTGCTGCGCGTCGCGGCCCACGTCGAGCCAGTGCTCGGTCGCCGCCCCGACCTCGTGATCGCCGCGCCGTGGAACAACGGCGAGTTCCTCGAGCAGATCCGCCGCACCGGCGTGCCGGTCCATGTGATCCGGTCGATCGCGAGCCTCGACGAGATGCGCGCCGAACTGCGTGATCTCGGCCGCCTGCTCGGGGTCGAGGCGCGGGCGCGCGAGGTCGTCGCACGCCTCGACAGGCAGGTCGCGGCCCTCCGCGCGGCGGTGGCTCCGGTTCGCGAGCCGCCTCCGCGCGTGCTGTCGTTCTCGCATCTCGTCGTCGCCGGAGACGACACCTCCGTCGACACGCTGATCGACCTCGCCGGAGGCGTCAACGCCGCGCGGGAACTCGGGATCTCGGGACACCGCAAGGCGCCCCTCGAGGCGCTGGTGGCCCTCGATCCGGACGTGCTGCTGCTCGGGTTCGAGCCTGGCGTGTCGGTCGAGCAGGTGCTCGCGGCGTACCCGCCGCTGGCGATGACCCGCGCCGCCCGCGAGGGGCGCGTCGTGCTGATGCCTCCGCGGCTGCTGACGACGGTCACCCCGCATCTCCTCGAGGGGGCGCGTCGTCTGGCCGAGGCGCTCCACCCAGACATCGCGCCGATCGCGCTCCCCGAAGGGCCGTGACCGCGTCGCGGCGGCGGCGGCTCGTTCTCTTCGGCGCGCTCGCCGGCATGCCCCTCGTCGCCGCGCTGGTCGGAATGGTCGTCGGCGGGGCGGCCACGGTCTCGCCGCTCGATGCATTCCGCGCGGTGCTCGGGCTCGAGCCGCGGTCGATCGCCCCCGATCTCGTCCATGCGATCGTCTGGCAGATCCGCGCACCGCGGGTCGTGCTGCTGCTGCTCGCCGGCGCGGCGTTCGCGACCTCCGGCGCGGCGCTGCAGGCGTGCCTCGAAAACCCGCTCGCCGCGCCGAGCCTGCTCGGCCTGTCCGGCGGCGCGTCGCTCGGCGCGGTGGCGGCGTACGTCAGCGGGCTGGCGCTGGTCCAGATGATGTTCGTTCCGGTGCTGGCGTTCGTCGGCGCCCTCGTGGCGCTCTGCGCCGTGTACGCCATCGCGTGGACCGCCGGCCGTCCGACTCCCGGAGCGCTCCTGCTCACCGGCGTCGCCGTCGGGAGTCTCTCGTCGTCGCTCGTCTCGGTGATGCTGCTCTCCGCGGGAAGCCACCGGATCCACGAGATCTTCGCCTGGCTGCTCGGATCGGCCGAGGGACGCTCGTGGCAGCACGTCCGGCTCGCCGTACTGCCGGTGCTGGCCGGCATCGCGCTGCTGCTCGTCGCGCGGCGCGTGATCGACGCGCTCGCGCTCGGCGAGGAGCACGCCATCGGCGCCGGCGTCGACGTGCTGCGCGCGCGGCTGTTCGTCTTCGGCGCGATCGCGCTGGCCGCCGGAGGGGCGGTCAGCGTCGTCGGTCCGGTCGCGTTCGTCGGGCTGATGGTCCCGCACGCGGTGCGCGGGCTGGTCGGATCGCCGGCGCGGCTGTTGCTGCCGGCCTCGGCGCTGGCCGGCGCCGGGTTCCTCGTGCTCTGCGACGCGCTGGCGCGGGTCGTCTCGCGCTCGGTCGACATGCCGGTCGGCGTCGTCACGGCGCTCGCCGGGGTGCCGTTCTTTCTCGTTCTGCTGCACCGCACGCGGCGGTCGACGATGGAGGCCTGACGGGGCGCGGGCGGCCGGCCGGCTTGCGGCGCGTACCGGCGTCGGCGAGACTGCCTCGAACCGGAACCGAGCCCGACCGGGCCAAGGAGCATCCCGTGAACGAACCATCCGGCGGCCGGTCGGACCTGCGCCAGATCGAGGTCGACCGAGACAACCTGTACAGGGAAGAGACCTTCACCGACCTCAAGGTGGCGACGATCCGCCGGCTGACCCCCGTCCGGGCCGACGGGACGCCCGACGACAAGCGGGCGCAGATCTTCCTCGGCTCGACGCAGATCCTGACGCCCGAAGGGCCGCTGCCGCTGCAGTTCGCCATCGACGCGACCAGTCTCGAGCAGGCGTTCGAGAAGTTCCCGGAGGCGGTGCGCCAAGGCGTCGAGGAGATGATGGAAGAGCTGCGGGAGATGCAGCGCCAGCAGGCCTCGCGGATCGTCGTGCCGGGCCAGGGCGTCAACCCGGACATCCTCAAGAAGCCGTGACGACCCCGTCCTGACGGGGAAGGAGCCCGCGGCCGCCGGCGATGACACTGCATCTCTCGGCGCTCGACATCGCGATCCTGGTTCTCTACCACCTGCTGGTGCTGGGAATCGGGGTGGCGCTGATCCGCCGCACGAAGGGGGGCGACGACCTGTTCCTGGCCGGCCGGCGCCTCGGCTGGTTCCCGGTCGGCGTCTCGCTGTTCGCCTCGAACGTCTCGAGCACGACGCTGATCGGACTCGCCGGCGCGGCCTACACCTGGGGCATCGCCGTCGCCGGCTACGAGTGGATGGCCGCGCCGGTGCTGGTCGTCTTCGCGGCCCTGCTGCTGCCGCTCTACCTCGAGGGCCGCATCACGACCGTGCCGGAGTTTCTCGAGCGGCGTTTCGACCGGCGCTGCCGGCTGTACTTCTCCGCCCTGACGCTGGTGACGAACATCGTCGTCGACACCGCGGGGAGCCTGTTCGCCGGGGCGATGGTGATCCGCACGTTCTTTCCCGGTGTCGGCCTGCTGCCCGCCGCATTCGGGCTGGCGCTGTTCGCGGGAGCCTACACCGCGGCCGGCGGGCTCGCGGCGGTGGTCTACACCGACGTCGTGCAGGCGGTGATCCTCGTCGCCGGATCGTGCCTGATCGCCTTCCTGTGCTTCGCTCGGCTCGGTTTCGACTGGAGCGCGGTGGTCGACGCGACCGACCCGTCACGGCTCTCGTTGATCCTGCCGGCCGACGATCCCCACTTGCCCTGGCCCGGTCTGCTGATCGGCGTGCCGATCCTCGGGTTCTACTTCTGGGGCACGAACCAGTTCATCGTGCAGCGCACGCTGGCCGCGCGCAGCCTGCGCGACGCGCGGCTGGCGTCGCTCTTTGCGGGACTGCTCAAGCTCGGCGTGCTGTTCGTGATGGTGCTCCCGGGCGTGATGGCGATCCGCATCGTCCCCGACCTGCCGCGCGGTGACCTGGTTTTTCCCGCGCTGATCCGCGAGCTGCTGCCCGCCGGGCTGCTCGGCATCGTGCTCGCCGGCCTGATCGCGGCGATCCGCTCGAGTGTCGACTCGACGCTCAACTCGGCCGCGACGCTCGTCACCGTCGACTTCATCCGCCCGTTCGCGCCGGGGCTCGACGACCGCCGCGCCGGGATCGTCGGGCGGGTGGCGATCGGCGTGTTCATGCTGCTCGCGGCGATGCTGGCGCCGGCGATCGCGCACTTCGAGGGGCTGTTCAACTACCTGCAACTCGCGCTGGCCTATCTCGTCTCGCCGTTCGTCGTGCTGTTCACTCTCGGTGTGCTCTGGCGGCGCGGGACCGCGACGGGCGCGTTCTGGAGTCTCGTCGGCGCGCATCTCGTCTCGGCCGTGCTGTTCGTGCTCGACGAGCTGACGGGGACGTTCGACATCCACTTCACGCTCGTTCCCGGTGTCGTGTTCCTCGCGGGGGCCGTGGTGTTCGTCACGGTGAGCCTGGCCGGCCCCGCACCGTCCCCGGAGCGCCGCGCGGGCGTCTTCCGCCGCGCGCTGCTGGCCGAGGTGGGCGGCGTGCCGCGCTGGCGCGACTACCGCGTGCTGTCGGCCGGGCTGCTCGCGCTGACCGCGGCGCTGGTGATCGCCTTCCGCTGACCGATCGTGAGAAGATGGGCCGGCAAGCCGCGGTGCGGCATGCCGCGGTGGTGCCATCGTGTCCCGGACGCGCGGCCCCGGGACGCCGGGAGGAAGACCCGTGAGCCGGATCAAGGACAGCACGATCCTCGTCACCGGAGCCGGTTCGGGCCTCGGACGCGGCATGTCGGCCCTGCTGGCGGAGCGGGGCGGTCGGCTCGTGCTCTGGGACATCGATCCCGACGGCCTCGCCGGCACCGCGCGCGCGGTCGAGGAGCGTGGCGGCGCGAAGCCGGCGACGTTTGTCTGCGATCTTTCGCGGCGCGAGGAGATCTACGAGGCCGCCGAGCGCGTGCTGCGCGAGGTCGGCCCGATCGACATCCTGGTCAACAACGCCGGGATCGTCTCCGGCAGGCCGTTTCTCGAGTGTACCGACGAGCAGATCGAGCGCACGATGCGCGTCAACGCGATGGCACTGTTCTGGACGACGCGGGCGTTCCTGCCCGGCATGATCGAGCGCCGTCGCGGGCACGTCGTCACGATCGCCTCGTCCGCCGGCTTCGTCGGCGTCGCGCGACTGGCCGACTACTGCGCGAGCAAGTGGGCCGCGGTCGGTTTCGACGAGTCGCTGCGCGTGGAGTTCCGCAAGTACCATCCCTGCTTGAAGACGACGGTCGTCTGCCCGTACTACATCGACACCGGCATGTTCGCCGGCGTGAAGACGCGCTTTCCGTGGCTGCTGCCGATTCTCGACCCGGACGTCGTCGTGCGCCGCATCGTGCGGGCCATCGAGCGTGACCGGCCGCGCCTCGTGATGCCGTGGTTGATCCGGACGGTGCCGCTCGTCAAGTTCCTGCCGCCGAAGATCCACGACGCGATCTTCGATCTGCTCGGGATCAACCATTCGATGGACGAGTTCGTCGGGCGGCAGGGAGGACACGCGGGAGCGGCGGACCGGTGAGCGCGCGGGGTGTTTCCGTCAGGCGCCTTCTCCTGCTGCTGGCGGTCGTCGCGGCGCTGGCCGGCGCGGCCGGCGGCATCTTTCTCGCCTGGACGTCCCACGACGCGCGGGCCAAGGTGCTGGGGCTGGTCAGCATCGTGCTCTGCGTCTGGCTCGTGCTGGTGGTCTGGGACATGCTGCACGGCAGCGAGGACGATCTGTTCGAGCAGCACTACGGCACCGGAGGCAGGACCCGCCTTTCCCGACGGAAGCGGCCGGATTCGCTGCAGATGAAATACTATTCGTGGAACGAGCCCGGGAAGAAGGGCTACAAGGAGAAGGACTGACACGGCACGCCGGGCTCGTGGAAACGCCGCCGCGCCGATCAGGCGACCCGCGGGAATCCGATCCGCGTCAGCAGGTCCTCGATCGCCAGCCGGTCGACGGTCGGGAGGCCGGTCAGGGCGCGCATCGCGAGCCGTTCGGCGCGGGGTACGGCGTCGGCGAACCCGGTGCGGTGCAGGATGCGCTGCTGGTAGGCGTAGGTGCCGAGCGCCTTGAGGTCGCGCTGCAGCGCCGCCGCGCAGAACGCGGCGTCCTCGCCGTGCGTCGGGGGGGCGCCCTCCTCGCGCCATCCGTCGAACGCCGCCCGCTCGAGGTCTTCGTCCGGCTCGACGTAGGGGTCGCGCGCCAGCGAGGCCAGGTCGTAGAACCGTGGGGCGCGCAGGCAGTCCTGGAAGTCGAGCACGCCGAGCGCGCCGTCCGGCAGTACCATCAGGTTGCGCGCGTGCAGGTCGCGGTGGGCGAGATCCTGCGGGAGCGAGGCCGCCACGTCGGCGATCCGGTCGAGCACGGCGGCCAGTTCGCGCATCAGGCACGGATCCGAGACCCCACGCCGCCCGGCGACGTCCTGCACGGCGAACAGCGCGAGTTCGGTGCGCAGCCGTTCGCGATCGAGCCTCGGCTGGGCGAGCGGATCGGCGTCGCCGACCCGCGGCGTTCCGGTCACGGCGATCCGGGCCGCGATGGC
>JAJRXN010000029.1 GCA_024276295.1 Acidobacteriota bacterium | reverse complement strand
GGTTCGCCTCGAGCACCTCCGCCGGGAAGCCGTCGAGCCCGTCGTGCAGCTCGGGGGGCAGGAGTTCTTCGGGTTCCCGGCCTTTTTCGTCCTCGGCGAGGTCTTCCGCCTCGATGCGCTCCCGGATCTCGGCCAGAGCCTGTTCGCGGGCCAGCGCGCGCAGCCGCCGTTCTTCGCGGGCCAGCGTCATCGCGTCGAGGAACCGGATCCAGTCGCCGGGCTGCCAGGCGAGCGGCATCGAGCCCTCGAGCGTGGTCTTCCGGCCGGGCCGTTCCCAGCGCCAGCGCACGGCGACGCCGGGCGAGACGACGCCGATCCGCCCGTCGGTGACGGCGGCGATCCGGGCGAGTTCCTCGGGCCCGGCGAGCAGGCGGCCGGCACGGTCGACCTCGAACCGCTGCAGCGGATAGGGCAGCGAGAAGCGCTGCCAGTCCGATGCCGTGCAGGCGCGCCGCGGCTCGCTGTCCCTCGGGTACGTCTCGAGGATCGAGGGGCCGCAGGCGCTGCCGCTGCGCAGGCCGGTCCGGGCGTCGACCAGCACCCGCATCAGGCCGGGCGGCCGGACGAACTCCTCGGCGGGGCGGTCCTCGGTCGGTTAACCGAGGCCGAGATCGAAGAACCGGATCCAGATCGGAAGTGCCGCGCGCGCGCCGGTCTCGCCGCGACCGAGCGAGGCGTTCGACGCCGAGTGCCCGACCCACACGCCGACGGCGATCGAGGGGCTGAAGCCGATGAACCACGCGTTCGTGAAGTCGTCGGTCGTGCCGGTCTTGCCGGCGAGCGGACGCCGAAGGATCCGCGCCGCCCGCCCGGTTCCGCGCTGGACGACGCCTTCGAGCAGCGAGGTCATCATCCCGGCGACTTCCGGTGAGAGCACTTCACGTGCCCGGGGCTCGACCCGGAACAGCGTCTGCTGCGCCCGGTGGCGGACCTCGTTGACCATCCGCGGCTCGACGAGCACGCCACCGTTGGCGAACGCGGCGTAGGCGCTGACGAGGTCGACGAGGCGGACCTCGAACGAGCCGAGGGCGAGCGACGGATAGGCCCGCATGTGGGTCGCGATGCCCAGCCGCCGGGCCATCTCCATCGCCGGGTCGTAGCCGATGGCATCGAGCAGGCGCAGGGTCGGGATGTTGCGCGAGTGCTCGAGGGCGTGACGGAGGGTCACGAGTCCTTCGTAGTCGCGCTCGTAGTTCTCGGGCTGGTACGGGACCGGCGACCCCCGGTCGACGACGACGGTCGGGACGTCCCAGATCCACTGGCCGGGCCCCAGTCCAAGCTCGAGTGCCGCCGCGAAGATGAACGGCTTGAACGCCGAGCCGGCCTGCCGACGCGCCTGCATCGCCAGGTCGAACTCGCTGATCGAGAAGTCACGGCCGCCGACGAGCGCCAGGATCTCCCCCGTGGCCGCATCGACGGCGATCAGGGCCGCGTCGGCATCGGGAGCCGATCCGAGCTCGACCCGGACGGGGCGCCCTGAGCGATCGAGTTCGAGGATGCGCACCGGCAGCAGCGTGGACTCGCTGAAGACCTGCTCGACCCGGTCCCGCCCGGTCCACGCGATCGCGCGCCGGGTGACCTCGAGTTCCGCATCGGCGATCCGGAGCCCGGCGGTCTGGCGTTCGGGATCGACCGACAGCACCAGCGCCGGAACGATGTCGTCGACGGCAAAGGCACTTGACCAGGCCGGATCGCGGTACGTGTCGGGCGATGCGTCGTCCGGCAGCGGTCGCCCGGCGGGCACCTGCCGATGGCGTCGGCCGTAGAGATCGAGTCCGAAGGCGACCGCGCGTTCGGCGGCCCGCTGCAGCCGCCGGTCGAGGGTGGTCCGGACGACGAGTCCTTCTTCGTACAGCCCCTCCTCGCCGTACTTCTCGAGCAGCCAGCGGCGGACCTCCTCGATGAAGTAGGGCGCGAACGGCCGTTCGGGGGCGCGGTCGACGATACCCAGCGGCGCCTCCATCGCGGCACGGGCCTGCGCCTCGTCGAGCACCCCTTCGATCACCATCCGGCGCAGCACGTGGTTGCGCCGTGCCAGGGCCCCTTCGGGATTGCGCAGCGGACTCAGGCCCTCGGGGCGCTGGGCGAGCCCTGCGAGCAGGGCGGCCTCGTGGAGGGTCAGTTCGCGCGCGGACTTGCCGAAGTAGAAGCGGGCGGCGGCCTCGACGCCGTAGCGGCCGTGGCCGAGGTAGATCCGGTTGCAGTACAGCTCGAGGATCTCCTGCTTCGAGTAGTGCTTCTCGATCTGCGTCGCGAGCACCGCTTCCTGGATCTTGCGCCAGATCGTCTTGCGGCGATGGAGAAACTGGTCGCGCGCGAGCTGCATCGTGATCGTGCTGGCGCCCTGGACACCGATCCGCAGGCTGCGGGCCGTGGCGACCAGCGCCCGGGCGACCGCGATCGGGTCGACGCCGAAGTGCCGCTCGAAACGCGGATCCTCGGTGGCGATCACCGCCTCGAGGTACCAGGCGCTCATGCGCGAGAGGGGGACCGGGATCCGCCGCTGGACACCGAACGAGTCGAGAAACTCGCCGTCGCGATCCTCGAGGACGGTCACCTGGGGCAGGTTGAAGACATCGAGATGCGTGACCGACGGGATGTCCCGGCTGAGCAGGACTCCGGTCGCGACCCCTGCCACGAGCGCGAGTCCGTGCGCTGCGGCGAGGATCAGCAGGAGCCTCCGGTGGGTCCATCGTGCTGCCATCGCGCGGGATGGTAGCAGCCCGGCCCGATCCGCGCCCGGAGGATCAGCGGCCGGGCTCGAGTTCGACGGCCGTCCCGTAGACGGTCAGTTCCGCCGCACCGCCCATCAGTTCGGTCGAGACGAAGCGGATCGCGACGACGGCGTCGGCGCCGAGTTCCTGCGCCTGTTCGGTCATCCGGTCGAGGGCCTGCTCGCGCGTCTCGGCCATCGCCTTGGTGTACTCGGGGATCTCACCGCCGACCAGCATCCGCAGCAGGGCCATGATGTCCCGGGGCAGCGAGCGCGCGCGCACCGCGCTGCCGCGGACGAGGCCCTTGACACGGCGGATCCTGCGGCCGGGGATCTCGTCGCACGTCACGAGGATCATCGGTTCACCCTGTCGTAGCGCTCGACGCGGCGCGCACGCAGCCGGTCGGCGATCGCGGAGAGCAGGAGGAAGGTCAGTCCGGCGAACACGGCGCCGCAGGCCAGCCGCGTCCAGAGCGGAATCTCGGAGCTCAGCAGCACCGTCGCCGCACCTCCGACGACCAGGGCCAGCGCGCCCGGCGCAAGCAGCGTCCAGCCGAGGCCTTCGGACCCGCGCGCGGCGATCCGCAGCGCCAGCGCGTCCCAGTCGGCCTCGGTGACCGCGGGGGGATCGAGGGAGGAGCGGGTCGCACGACGCAGGGAGACGAGCTGCTCGTACTCCCGCGCGAGTTCGGCGTCCTGCTCGATCCGCCGGCACAGCTCCTCCGCCTGTGCGGCGTCGAGTTCACCGTCGAGCAGGGCCGACATCAGGGCACGGGCCTCGTCGCGGTTCATGATGCGTCTCCGGAGTCCGTCCCCCCGGGGGCGAGGTAGGGTGCGAGCCGGCTGCGCAGCCGGGCGCGCGCCCGGTGGATCAGCGAGGCGACCGTGCCGTGGCCGAGATCGAGGAAACGCTCGATGTCCGCGTAGGGCCAGCCGAGGACGTCGCGCAGGACGATCCCCTCGCGCTCGATCGGGCGCAGCTCGTCGATCGCCTCGTAGAGCCGGGCCTGGAGTTCGCGGCGCAACAGCTGCGCCTCCGGGCTGGAAGCGCTCGATGCGGCAGGATCCGGCAGTCCGGCCTCGCGTCGTTCCTCGAGCGAGGCATGCCGGCGATGGGACAGCCGCCGCAGCCGGTCGAGGCAGGTGTTGCGCGTGATGCGCGCCAGCCAGGCCGAAAGGGGCCGCCGCGGGTCGTAGCGGCCGATGTGGATCAGCGCCTTGGCCAGCGCGTCCTGCACCGCGTCGAGAGCCTCCTCGCGGTTCCGGAGATAGCCGAAGGCCAGTGCGAACAGCGCTTCGCGATGGGCCGAGAGCAGCACGCGCACGGCGCCGACGTCGCCGCCGCGGGCGCGCTCGAGCAGCCGCAGCTCGTCGCTCGTCGCCCCGTCGGGCAGGGCGGAGGCGGAACGCTCGACCGGCATCACCTGGTCCATCTCGGCGGGGTCTACGCCCCGCTCGTCCGGATGTTGCGGTCGGCCGTTCATCCCGCCCGGCCTCCCGCGCCGGCCTCGAGCCGGTGCTCCTCGTCGTCGGCGTCGCGGATGCCGGCCCGCTCGTCGACCGCCAGCAGCAGCAGCAGGCCGACGGCGAAGAACAGGGAGACCGAGGCGATCGCCCATCGCTGCGAGCCGGTCCAGGCGGTGACCTCGCCGAGCAGCCACGGGCCGGCAAACGCGGTGATCTTGCCCGACAGGGCGAACAGGCCGAAGAACTCGGCGGTCTTCTGCCGCGGGAGGAATCGCGACATCAGGCTGCGCGAAGCCGACTGGTTCGGACCGACGAGCAGGCCGAGCAGGGTGCCCGCGATCCAGAGCATCCGGCGGTCCGGAGCGGCGGCGATCAGCAGGGCCGCCACGAACAGGCCGACGAGCGACCAGATGATCGTCGTCCGGCCCCCGAGACGGTCGTCGAGCCAGCCGAACGCGAGGGCCCCGAGTCCGGCGGCGATGTTGAGCCAGATTCCGAACAGGATGATCTCGCCGAAGTCGAAACCGAACGTGACACCGGCGTAGATGCCGCCGAACGAGAACGCTGCGACGAGCCCGTCGTTGTAGATCAGGCGCGCCACGAGCAGCCGCAGGGCCTGCGGGAAACGAGCCAGCCCGCGCAGGGCGGGGAGAATGTTGGTCGAGGCGGTCGGGTCGGGCGGCGCGGGCTCGCGGAGCGTGAGCAGTGCCGGCAGCGCGAAGACGAGAAACCACCCCGCGACGAGCAGGTTCGTGGCCCGGATGTTCCAGCCGTCGTCGGTCGAGACGATCGGCTCGATGGACGTCCCGGGCAGGCCGGTGAAGAGGAACCCGAAGACCAGACACAGGAGTCCGCCGAGATAGCCGAGCGCCCAGGCGTTGCCGGAGACCCGGCCGACGTCCTCGTTCGTCGACAGGCCCGGAAGGAACGCGTTGTAGAACACTTGGGCCAGCTCGTAGGCGGTGTTCGTGATCACGAACACGACCAGCGCGAGCATGGCGTGGGGCGGCGGGACGAACGCCAGCGTCGCCGTGCCCGCGATCGCCGAGAGCGTCAGCCCGACGAACCAGCGTCGCCGGGTCGCGCGCCGGTCGGCGAGGACCCCGAGCAGGGGGGAGAGCACGGCGACCGCGAGGGCCGAGATCGCCACGGCCCGTGTCCAGAGCTGCGTGCCGCGTACGGGATCGTCGGCCATCTGCTTGGTGAACCAGAACGAGTAGATGAACGTGACGACCAGGGTGACGAACGCGGAGTTGGCGAAGTCGTACAGGCTCCAGGCGAGACGCCCGGATCGCGTCACCACCTGCGGGCCGGCAGCGCTCACGGATGGCCCCAGCCGAGCTTGTCGCGCAGCGTGGTGAAGAACGTCCGCCCCGCCGGCCGGATCAGGCGCACCCGGTGGGGTGCGCGCTCGATGAACACCTTTTCGCCCCGCTCGAGGGCGATGCCGACCTGGCCGTCGAGCGTGATCTGCACGTCGGTCGCCGCGTCGTCGTCGGCGATCGACACGGTCAGGCGTGCGCTTCCCGGCAGGATCAGCGGGCGCTGCGACAGGCTGTGGGGGCAGATCGGAGTGGCGAGCAGACAGTCGACCTCGGGGGTGACGATCGGGCCGCCGGCGGCGAGGTTGTAGGCGGTCGAGCCCGTCGGCGTGGCGATGATCAGCCCGTCGGCACGGTAGTCGGCCACCCACTCGTCGTCGACGAACAGCGAAAGCGAGAACAGCCGCGCGAGGTCCTTCTTGGAAAACGTGACGTCGTTGAGCGCGGCGAGCGGCGGCTCGATGGCGTCGCCGTCGAGCCGGGCGGCGAGGAGCTGCCGCTCGACCACAGCCGCCCGACCGGCGAAGACGGCGTCGAGCACCGGGCCGAGTTCGGGGCAGGTGGTTTCCGTCAGGAAACCCAGCCGGCCCAGGTTGATCCCGAGAATCGGCGTTTCGCGGGCGCCCACCGCGCGGGCCGTGGCGAGCAGCGTTCCGTCACCCCCGACGGAGATGACGAGCTGGGCCTGCTCGACCGCCTCGGTGCGCGGGCGGCCGTCGCCTCGGCCGAGCGCCTCGGCCGTCGCCTGGTCGGGGATCACCGTCGAGCCGTATCGCTCGATGCTCCGGACCAGCGTGCGCAGGACGTCGGGTGCCAGGCGGTGCGCCTTCGAGAACACGGCGACGCGCTGGGGGCGGTCATTCGTCTTCACGTTCGATCTCCTCCGCCACGCGGCGGCGCCAGGCACGCTCCGTGAGCACCTCGCCCGGGCGGGCGAGCACGAACACCTCGCGGTTCCCCTTCGGCCCGGCGACAGGCGAGCGGGCGATTCCGTCGACGCCCCAGCCCAGCGTCTCGAGGCAGCCGATCACGCGCACGACGGCACGGCTCCGCGCCTCGGGATCGCGGACCACGCCGCCGCGGGGCACCTCGCGGCGGGTCAGCTCGAACTGCGGCTTGACGAGCGCGAGCACCGCACCGGACGGTGCGAGGGGGAGCACCGCCGGCAGGACGAGGGTCAGCGAGATGAACGAGACGTCGATCGTCGCCAGATCGTACGGCGGCTCGACCTGGGCGGCGACCAGATGACGGGCGTTGACGCCTTCGATCACGGTCACGCGCGGGTCGCGTCGCAGGCGGTCGTCGATCAGGCCCCGACCGACGTCGAGGGCGGTGACGTGCCGCGCGCCGCGCCGGAGCAGCACGTCGGTGAACCCGCCGGTCGAGGCTCCGACGTCGAGACAGTGCCAGCCGTCCGGTGCGAGCCCGAGTCGGTCGAGGACGCCATCGAGTTTGAGGCCGCCACGGGAGACGAAGGGTCGGTCCCCGGGCCGGAGTTCGATCCGGGCATCGCCGGGAACGGACCGCCCCGGCTTGTCGTGTCGCTGGCCGTCGACGAGAACCCGCCCGGCGAGGATCAGGGCGCGGGCCTTCTCGCGGGTCGGTGCGAGGCCGAGTTCCACGACCGCCTGGTCGAGCCTGCGGCGGGGGCCGGCCACGCGAGCCTCAGCGTCCACGGTTCGCAAGGCCACGCACGACGTGGAGCAGGACGGCCCCGGGGGCGCCGAGTTCCTCGATCCGGCCGAGGGCGTCGGCCAGCAGGTCATCGGCCTGCTGCCGTGCCTGCTCGAGACCGACCACGGCGGGCCAGGTCGCCTTGTGCGCGGCGGCGTCCTTGCCGGCGGTCTTGCCCAGCGTCTCCGCGTCGGCGGTCACGTCGAGCACGTCGTCCTGGATCTGGAAGGCGAGCCCGACGCGACGGCCGATCTCGCCGAGGGCGTGAGCCGCCGTCCGTCCGGCACCACCGGCGACGGCGCCCATCTCGAAGCACGCGGCGAGCAGGGCACCCGTCTTGAGCTGGTGGATCTTCGAGACCGCCTGCTCGTCGGCGGGCCGATCCTCGAACAGCAGATCGAGGGCCTGCCCGCCGGCCATTCCGTCGACCCCAGCGGCGTGGGCGAGGATGGAGACGAGCATCCGGATCCGGGCCGGGGGCAGCGGCGCCTCGGCGAGCGTCTCGAACGCGAGCGTGTGCAGCGCATCGCCCGCCAGGATCGCCATCGCCTCGCCGTGCACGACGTGGTTCGTCGGCTGCCCGCGGCGCAGGTCGTCGTCGTCCATTGCCGGCAGGTCGTCGTGCACGAGGCTGTAGGCATGGATCATCTCGACGGCCAGGCCGGCGGCGAGCGCCTCGGCCGGATCACCACCGACCGCCTCGCACGAGGCGAGCACGAACAGGGGCCGGACCCGCTTGCCGCCCGCGAGCAGCGAGTAGCGCATCGCGCGGCGCAGCTCGGTGACTCCGGCGCCGCCCTCGAGGGGGATCGCCGCGTCGAGGCCGGTCTCGATCGTGTGCCTCCAGCCGGTCAGCTTGCGTTCGATGTCACGGCTCACGGGTCGTCCTCGGCCTCCTCGTCGGGCACGAGCGGCACGAGGCGGGTCGAGTCGTCCGCCGCGCGGAGCAGTTCCTCGACCCGCGCTTCGGCGCGCTCGAGGCGCTGTTCGAGCCGCCGGACGAGGGCCATGCCTTCCTCGAACAGCGCCAGGCTCCGGTCGAGGTCGAGTTCGCCCTCCTCGAGCAGGCGGACGATCTCCTGCAGCCGCTCGAGCGCCTGTTCGAACGAGGTCTCTTCGTTCCTGTCGTCATTCCGTGTCATCGCCTTCCGCTCCGCATTCTCGCCCGCCGGGCGGGCAGGTACCATAGCGTCGCACGTCCAGCACCTCCGCCGACAGCTCGCCCCGCGCCAGGCGCACGTCGATCACCGCACGCGGCGCCAGCGCGGCGGCGTCGCGGACGATCCTTCCCTCGGAGCTGACCAGGGCGTATCCCCGACCGAGCACCGC
>JAJRXN010000417.1 GCA_024276295.1 Acidobacteriota bacterium | reverse complement strand
GCCTTTTCCTCGTCGAACCTGCTCACCACAGCCTCGGGGGCGGGCGACGCCGCCGCGATGGTGCCCCGCCGCCGGTCAGACGATCCGCGTCCGGCGCTGGAACACGCCCTTTTCCACGAACAGTGCTGCAGCCGCCAGCAGGAACGCGGCGATCCGCCCCGCGGCAAAGAGCATGTCGTTGACGAACGCGAAGTCGATCGCCCCGGTGTTCGCGACGGTTCCGCTCGTCACGCCGACGTACACGAGGTCGACGAAGCGCGAGACGGCCAGCAGGGCGAACAGCACGGCCGCGGAGCGGGCGAGCAGGGTCACGCCGCGATTGAGCAGCCAGGCCAGGCCGCCGAACATCAGCAGGGCGGGACCGATTGCGCCCCAGGACGGCAGCGCCCACAGGGCGTCAGCCGCATCGTAGATCTGCAGCAGCCATTCGGGCGCGGCGGTCGGCGTGTCGGTCAGCAGGGTGATCTTGTGCTCGACGATCCACACCGCCGACCACAGCCAATAGGACACGGTGAAGTAGGCCAGGGCGGCGAGGCGGACGATCTCGGCCAGCAGCGACTGCCCTTGCCCGTAGACCTGGATCAGGCCGACGGTTCCGGTGAAGCCCGCCGCGCCGATCACGAGGTAGGCCAGAAAGTACGGCATGACGAACGAGATGTTCGATTTGCTGACGAAGTCGGTCCAGGTCGTGTTCGGTGTCGTGTTGGTCACCAGGATCAGCTCGACGATCAGCATTCCGAGCGTCAGCGAAGCGAACACGACCAGCAGCACCGCCGAGACCTGGCGTTCCTTTTCCGTCAGCTTCGCCATCGACTTCCCCCGATGCCGGGCCCTGCGCTCCGGCGACCCGGGCGTGCGTCCACATTATGCCCCCGGGACCGGTCCGGCGGGCCGGGTCGGCGATACGGGCTAAAGTAGCGATCCCCGCGGCGGTGGAGCGTCCCCGGCGCGCGGACGCGACCGGCGATATCCGGAGGAGCGACGAGACGATGGCAAGCGAGCGACTCGCGATCAGGGGCGGACAGCCCGTGCGCACCGATCCCTGGCCACGCTGGCCGATCTGGGGTCCCGAGGAGGAACGCGCCCTGCTCGAGGCGCTGCACTCCGGTGTCTGGGGCGTGGGCGGAGAGCGCGTTCCCGAACTCGAACGGCGTTTCGCCGAGCTGCACCGGGCGCGCTACGCCGTGGCCTGCTGCAACGGAACGGTGGCGCTCCAGATCGCGCTCGTCGCCGCCGGAATCGAGGCCGGCGACGAGGTGATCACCTCGCCCTACACGTTCATGGCGACCGCGCTGGCGATCCTCGCCGTCGGTGCCGTGCCGGTCTTCGTCGACGTTGAACGGGAGACCCACAACCTCGATCCGGCGCTGATCGACGCGGCCGTCACGCCGCGCACGCGGGCGATCATGCCGGTGCACATCGGAGGGCGCCCGGCCGACATGGACCGCATCCTCGAGGCCGCGAGGCGCCGCGGACTGGTCGTCATCGAGGACGCCGCCCAGGGCTGGCTGGCGGCATGGCGCGGGACGCCTGTCGGTGCGCTCGGCGATGCGGGCACGTTCAGCTTCCAGTCGAGCAAGAACCTCTCCGGCGGCGAGGGCGGACTGGTGCTGACCAACGACGAGGCGCTCTATCAGCGCGCCTGGTCGTACCACAACTGCGGACGCCTGCCCGGCGGGGCGTGGTACGACCACGCCACGGCCGGGCTCAACTACCGGCTGGGAGAATTCCAGGCCGCCGTGCTGCTCGCCGGCCTGGCCCGCCTGCCGGAGCAGCAGGAGCGACGGCGTGCGGCAATGGACGCTCTCGACGATGCGCTGCGGGCGATCGACGGACTCTCGACGCCGCGCGCCGACGATCGCATCACCGCGCACGCGTGCCACATCTACATGGTCCGCCTCGAACCGGAGGCCTTCCCGCAGGGCAAGCAGAAGATCGTCGACGCGCTGCAGGCCGAGGGCATCCCGGCGCATCCGGGCTACACGACGCCACTGTACCGGCAAGGTTTCTGGCGCTGGTTTTCGGAGCGGAAAGTCGGCACGGGAGACCTGCGGTGGAAGGACGTCTTTCCGCGTCCGCCCGAGGACTACGACCTCCCCGTGACCGAGGAGCTGTGCCGTACGACCATCTGGCTCAAGCAGGATCTCCTGCTGGCGGGCCCCGAGGCGATGGCTGACGTGGGCCGGGCGTTCGGGAAGGTCCTCGGCGCGGCGAGGGCCGGGGAACTCTGAGCGTTCCCCGCGGGTCGTCGATGCGATCGAAGCCACCCCGGAAAGGCGCCGTCACGGCGAGCGCGGCGGTGATCGCCCTGCGCCGCGACGGCGGGCGGCTCGAGGTGCTGCTCGGCCTCCGCGCGCGCCAGGCGCGGTTCCTCGGCGGGTATTGGGCCTTTCCCGGCGGCGCGGTGGATGCCGCCGACGGGGCCGAGCCCGGGGACGAGAAGACCGCGGCGCGGTGTGCGGCGCGGGAGTTCCGCGAGGAGACGGGTATCGACCTCGATCCCCGCACGCTGATTCCCGCCGGCCTCCGGGTCACGCCTCCTTTCTTCAGGCGGCGGTTCTCGACCCTGTTCTTCGTCGCCGACGTGCCCGGGAATGCGGGCCGGCAGCCCGTGCCGGCGACCGAGGAACTCGAGACGCTCGAGTGGATCGCTCCCGCGGCGGCCCTTGCGGAGTGGGGCGGCGGCCGACGGCGGATCGCTCCCCCGGTCACCGTCCTGCTGCGCGTGCTGGCGCGGGCGCCTGCCGGCGATGCGCCGGAGAGGATCGCGGAGGCGCTGGCGCGCGCCAACGCGCTCGAGGAGGCGTGTCCGCGCGTCGAGTTCGTGCCCGGCGCCTGGCTGGCTCCGCTGGCGACCGAGACCCTCGCGCCGGCGACCCACACCAACGCAGCGCTGGTCGGCGGCCGGCGGTTCGTGATCGTCGATCCGGGCTCGGCGCAGGCGCCGGAGATCGCCCGCCTGCTGGCTCTCGCCGATCGGCGCATCGCTGCGGGCGGGACGGCCTCCGCGGTGGTGCTGACGCATCACCACGGCGATCACGTGTCGGGAGCGCTCGAGGTGGCCCGCGTGCTCGACGTGCCGATCCGCGCCCATGCGAAGACCGTGCCGCTGCTGCGCGATCCGGAACTGCGCGAACGCGTGGCCGGCGATCTCGAGGACGGCATGCGGCTCGACCTGGAGGGCGACGTGCTGCGTATCCTGCACACGCCCGGCCACGCGCCGGGACACGTCGTGCTGCTTTCCGGGCGCACCGGTCTGGCCGTCGTCGGCGATCTGGTCAGCGGGATCTCGTCGATCGTCATACCACCGGACACCGGCGACATGGGCGAGTTTCTCGCCTCTCTTGCGCGGGTCGAGCGCGAAGGGCCGAGCCTGCTGCTGCCCGGCCACGGTCCCCCGCAGCCGCCGGAGGCGCTGCGCCTCGCGCGCGAGCACCGGGAAGCCCGCGAGCGGGCGGTGCTCGCCGCCGTCGGGTCGGCGCCCCGCCCCGTCGAGCGCATCGCCGCCGACGCCTACCGTGGCGAGCGCGTCCCGGTGCGCTTCGCCGCCGTCCAGCCCCTCGCACACCTCCGGCATCTCGAGCGGCGCGGTCTCGTCCTGGTCGAGGCGGAACGCTGGTTTCGTCGGGACCGTGCCTGACTCTTCCTGCCGCTCGCAGGGTCCTGCGGCCCGCCGGCGGTGAATCGCGGCATCCGGCCACGGAAGCCGGTTTTTCCGCGGCCAGCCGGGTGCTATGTTGCCGATCTGCCGATGCCAGAAGCTGCCGTGCTCCAGGTCGAAGACCTCGTCGTCGAGTTCCCGCGAGGCCGCGAGCGTGTCCTCGCGGCGGACGGCGTCAGCCTCGACGTGCAGCGGGGAGAGATCGTCGGCCTGATCGGCGAGTCGGGCTGCGGCAAGTCCGTCACGGCGCTGGCGCTGTTCCGGCTGGTCCCCGAGCCGGGGCGCATCGTCCGCGGCACGGTGCGGCTCGCGGGAGTCGAGCTGCTCGGTCTGTCCGAACGCGAGCTGCGGCGGCATCGGGGAGCCGGGATCGCCTACGTGCCGCAGGAGCCCGGCGAGGCGCTCAACCCGGTGGTGCGGATCGGCTCGCAGATCGTCGACGTGATGCGCGCCCATCGCGACGTCGACCGGCGCGCCGCCTGGCGGGAGGCCGTGGCGCTGTTGCGGCGTGTCGGGATCGCCGACCCCGAGCGGCGGGCGCGCCAGTACGCGCACCAGTTCTCGGGGGGCATGAAGCAGAGGGCACTGATCGCGATGGCCCTCGCCGCTCGTCCGAAGGTGCTGGTCGCCGACGAGCCGACCACCGCGCTCGACCCGACGATCCAGGCCGGCATCCTCGAGCTGCTGGCGACGCTCGCCCGCGAGGAGAGCCTCGGCGTGCTGCTCATCACCCACGACCTGGGTGTCGTGGCGTCGATCTGCGACCGCGTGCTCGTGATGTATGCCGGGCGGATCGTCGAGCGAGCGGCGGTCGATGAGCTGTTCGCGGACCCGGGCCACCCGTACACGCGGGCTCTCTTGGCCGCCGTTCCCCGGCCCGGCCTGCGCCGTGGTGCGCTGCCGGCGATTCCCGGCGCGGTGCCGGATCTTGCCGCCCTGCCGCCGGGATGCGCGTTCCATCCGCGGTGCCCGGTCGCGATCGATGCCTGCCGTCAGGTGGAACCGGCGCCGGTCGAACTCGCCCCCGGGCGGTCCGTGCGCTGCCTGCTCGCCACGCCGTCGGCGCCGGGCGGAGACGCACGGCGATGAGCGGCGGCCCGCTGGTCGAGGTCCGTGGCCTGACGCGGCACTTCGCCGCCGCCCCCGGGCTGTTCGGCCGCGGGCCCGTGGTCCGGGCCGTCGACGGCGTCGATTTCGATCTGGGAGCGGGCGAGGTGCTCGGGCTGGTCGGCGAGTCGGGCTCGGGGAAGACCACGCTCGGACGGACGGTGCTGCGGCTGATCGAACCGAGCGATGGCTCGATCCGTTTCGACGGCGTGGATGTCCGGGCGCTCAGTGGCCGGGATCTGCGGCGCCTGCGCCGCCGGATGCAGATCGTCTTCCAGGATCCGACCAGTTCGCTCAACCCGCGGCTTCGCGTGCGGACGCTCGTCGGGGAGCCGCTGCTGGTCCACGGCCTGGCGCGAGGCAGGTCCCTGCGCGATCGCGTGGCCGAACTGCTCGACGAGGTCGGCCTGGAGCCGGCGGCGATGGACCGGTTTCCGCGGGAGTTTTCGGGGGGCCAGCGCCAGCGGATCAGCATCGCGCGCGCACTGGCCGTGCGACCGGACTTCGTCGTGCTCGACGAGCCGGTCTCGTCGCTCGATGTTTCGATCCAGGCGCAGATCGTCAACCTGCTGGTCGAACTCCAGCGCCGGCACCGTGTCGCCTACCTGTTCATCGCGCACGACCTGGCCCTGGTCGGCCATCTCGCCGATCGCGTGGCCGTGATGTACCTCGGCCGGATCGTCGAGCAGGCGGGCACCCGGGAAGTGCTCGAGCATCCGGCTCATCCGTACACGCAGGCGCTGATCTCGGCGTCCCCGCCGCCGGATCCTGTCCGGGCGCGCCGGCTGAGGATTCCGATCCCGGGCGAGATTCCGTCCCCGGTCGACCGACCATCGGGATGTGCGTTTCACCCACGCTGTCCCCATGTTGTCGACATCTGCCGGGAGGTCGAACCTCCCCTCGAGCCGGCGGGGCCGGGCCGCCTCGTGGCCTGTCACCGCGCGAGCGAACTCGAGAACACGGCGGGCGGTGCAACGGAAGGGGCGGGCACTCCGTTGAACCGTTCGAACGGAGACGAAAACCACGGACGGGCTCGCTGAGCCGGGTCAAGGAGATCGATCGATGACCAGCAGAAGGGGGCTTCTGGCCCTCGTCTCCATCGCAGCGATTGCTGCAGGGTCCTTCACCGTTCCGGCCGCTCCGGGTGCCGCCGACACCTGGAAGCTTTCGCTGCGCGATGCCGTCGCCCTCGCGCTCGAACGCAATCTCGATCTGGCGGTCGGGCGCATCGCTCCGGCACTGGCGCAGGAGGAGATCGCGATCGCGCGTTCCGCGTTCGACCCGACGGTGACCGGCGGCGTCAACCACGACGAAAGCAAGGAGGAGCCGACGAGCGACTTTTCCCGCCAGGGATCGACGCTGGACCAGTTCCAGGTGCGCTTCGACGATCCGAACATGACCGGTGGCCAGTTCCAGGCGGCGATGAGCTACCGCGACTCGTCGGACCAGTACACGCCGGAGACGATCTCCCGGTTCAACATCGTGCCGACCTCGCAGCAGGCGACGCTGGCGCTGACGTACTCGCAGTCGCTGCTGCGGAATCTCGGCCTGTCGATCAACCGCACGTCGATCGAGCAGGCGCGCATCTCGCGTCAGATCTCCGAGCAGCAGCTCCAGGCGACGATGCTCAGTGTCGTCGAGCAGACGATCCAGGCCTACTGGAACATGGTCGGTGCGGAACAGTCGCTCGAGGTCGCGCGCGAGTCGCTCCGACTGGCGCGGGACTTCCTCGACCAGACGCGGATCAAGGTCGAGGTCGGCACGCTGGCGCCGATCGAAGTCACGACGGCCGAGGCCGAGGTCGCGAGCCGCGAGGAAGCCGTGATCCTGGCCGAGACCGAACTCGAACGGACCCGCGACGTGCTCCGGCAACTGATTCGCGTGCCTGACGGATCGCCCAACTGGCTCCGGCCGATCGAACCTCTGGACGAGCCGGGCTTCGCTCCGCGCAAGGTCGATGTCGACCGGGCGATCGCCACCGCTCTCGAGCGGAGACCCGATGTCGCCGAGGTCGATCTCCGGCTGCGGAACACCGAGCTGACGACGCGCTTCCGGCGCAACCAGCTCCGCCCCGATCTGAAGCTCACCGGAACCTACAGCGCGACGGGCAACAGCTTCGACTACCTGCCGCAGACGGTCACGCAGCAGGTCTTCGATCCCGGGCCCGACGGGATTCCCGGAACGCCGGACGACGTCGGCTTCGTCACGCAGCAGGTCGAGCGGTTCTTCCCGCAGGACCAGGGCAGCAGCGAGGCGTTCCGCGAGATTCCCGACTTGGACAACACGTTCTGGACGGTGCGCCTCGACCTGACCATTCCGCTCCGCAACCGCCGCGCCAGGGCGGAGTTCGCCCGGGCGCGTCTGGGCGTCGAACAGGCGCGGCTGACCGCCGAGGCGACGCGGCTGCGGGCCCGGGTCGAGGTCCGGGACGCGGTCCGCAACCTGCACGCGGCGGCCCGGCGCGTCGACTCGGCACGGGCCAACCTCGTCCTCCAGCGCAAGAAGCTGGAAGCCGAGCAGAAAAGATACGAAAACGGCCTGTCGACCGCGTTCCAGGTGCTGACCTTCCAGAACGATCTGCGCGAGGCCGAGCAGCGGGAGATCCAGGCGATCATCGACTACAACAATGCCGAGGTGACGCTCGAGCGGGTGCAGGCGACGCTGCTCGACGAGCTGGGGATCGTCCAGGAGTGATCGGCCCGCCGGAGAGCGCTCGGGGCGTAATTCGCCACCCTTCAGGGGTTTCCGTGCGGGGATCCCGCCGCGGGCCCGGACGGGGATCCCGCCGCGGCGGTCTTCCGGCGCTTTCTTGACACTCGTTCGGACCGCCCGTAACATCGCTCCGCTTCGGTACTGAACAGATTCGTAACCAAGGGTTTCTGGCCGGACGCGGCTGATCCACTCGTTGGTACTGCGGCACCTGCTTTCGGGACCGGCAGACCCGCCCCTCGGGCGACGGTGAGACCGGGGAAACGGCACCGGGCGGATCGGGCACCGGAAGGCAAGCCGATCTTGGAGGGATCGTGGCTGGAGTTGGTGGCACTTTCGTTTACTACTTCATGCAGGGCGGGTTCATCATGTACCCGCTGCTCATCCTGTCGATCATCGGTCTGGTGGTGATTATCGAGCGGGGCTGGATGCTCTACATCCGCGCCAGGACGAAGACCACCGAACTGGTGTCCCAGGTCCGACGGCACCTGCTCAACGGCGAGATCGAAAAGGCGGCGAAGGTCTGCGAGAACTACCGCGGCCCGACGGCCGCGGTCGTCAAGGCGGCCGTGCTGCGCTGGGGTGCCAGCCGGGAAGAGATGGAAAAGCTGCTCGAGAACGCGGCGATCCACGAGATCGCGCGGCTCGAGCGCCTGGTCTGGATCCTGGCGCTGGTTTCCAACATCGCACCGATCCTCGGCTTCCTCGGCACGGTGGTCGGCATGATCCAGTCGTTCGACGTGATCGCGCAGCAGGGGCTCAACAACCCCGGCCTGGTCGCCAAGGGCATCTCGGTCGCTCTGCTGACGACGGCCGGCGGGCTGATCGTCGCCGTGCTGACACTGCCGTTCTACAACTTCTTCATGACGAAGATCGCGTCCTACGTCCGCGAGATGGAGACGACGGCGAACATCATCCTGGAGACCCACGAGCAGGCACGAGCCTGAGTTCGGAAGGAGGCCATCGATGCGCTTGAAGAAAGTGCAGGCCCTCGGGGCTTACATCCCGACCGCCTCGATGGCGGACATCGCCTTCCTTCTGATCATCTTCTTCATGGTGACGACGAAGTTCGACGTCGATCGGACACGCGTGCCGCTGCCGAAGTCGTCGTTTCGCGAAGAGGTGCCCAAGGGGTCGGCCTACGTCGTGATCCACCGCGAAGAGGGCGGCTACATCTACAAGTTCTCGAACGGTGAAGACGTCTCGCAGGCGCTTCCCGACATGACCGCGCTCGCGGCTCAGGTCAACGCGCTGGCGCAGACGAGTCCCGGCAAGCCGTACGTCATCAAGGCCGACAATGACACGCCATACCGGATGATCGACGAGACCCTGGAAACGTTGCGCCGCGCGGGCGTCGAGACGGTGATCATGCTGACCGAACAGAAGACCGTCCAGGACGCGAGCTAGGAGGAGCGTGATGGGACTCTCCGACAAGCTCCACAAGCCCGAGGCCGAGATCTCGTCGGCGTCGATGGCGGACATCGCGTTCCTGCTGATCATCTTCTTCATGGTCACGGCCGTGTTCTCGGCCACGAAGGGACTCGACTTCAAGCTGCCCTCGGACGAAGAACAGCAGACCAGCACCGAGAAGGAAGACGCGATCTTCTTCAAGATCCTCGAGGACGGCAGCTTCCTGATGGACAGACGCCCGGCGACGCTGGCCGACATTTCGGGGTACGTGGTGCCGAAGCTCGAGCGCTGGCCGGACAAGCCGGTGATCATCTATGCGCGGCCCGAGGCGCCCTACCAGACGCTGGTCAGCATCTACGACGAACTGATCAAGCTGGCGAAGCCACCGCAGCAGGGCGGGTACGGCCTGCTGGCCAAGCCGCCCAACATCTCGATTCCGACGCAGTCGGAGATCAACGAGTACGTCGCGCTGTTCGGCGTCAATCCGTTCGAGATCGACTGAGGTGATCCGATGAGCAACACCAGCGACAAGCCCGGCGGGTCGGAACCTCAGAACACCGGGCCGATCCCCCAGCAGACGCTCAGCGAGTTCTTTCTCCGGGAAGAGTTCGAGGAGAGCGGTTTCAAGCACCTCTCCGGGTTCATCGTCGCCGCGATCCTGATCCACGTGATCGTGTTCATGATCAACTTCCCGGAGATCAAGTACGTGCCGCAGTCGGAGCGTGCCGAGCGCAAGGTGCTCAAGGTGCGCAAGTACGTGCCGCCGCCGCCTAAGGTCGAACGCAAGCAGATCCAGCAGAAGAAGCTGGTCAAGAAGGTCCCGGTTCCCGACCCGACGCCGGACGAGCCCGAACCGATCATCGAGCCGGAGCCTGAGATCGTCGTCGAGGATATCCCGGACGACGTCGACATCCTGATCGGAGAGCCGGAACCGCCGCCCCAGACCGGCCCGCTGATGGCCGGTGTCGGCGGCGTGTCGATGCCGGAGCTGATTCCGGGGACGCGGGTCAAGCCGGAGTATCCCGAACTGGCTCGCCGGGCCCGGATCGAGGGCAAGGTGTTCCTTCGCGCCGTGATCCGGAAGGACGGCACCGTCGGCGACATCAAGGTTCTCAAGGAGCCGCCCGGAAACCTGGGGTTCTCCGAGAAGGCGATCGCGGCGGTCAGTCAGTGGCGTTACAGGCCGGCGACCCAGAACGGTCGGCCCGTCGACGTGTACATGACCGTCACCGTCAACTTCACGCTCGAATAGGGACGGCCGATCGGCGCCGTGCGCCGGTCGGTCCCCTCCACTCCCTCCGTATCGCACATGGTGACAGATCAGCCCGCTGCGGCGCGGCTGCAGCACGACGCCCCGGGGTCCTCGTGAATCTCCCCGGCCGTGGGGAGAAACTGGGATCAGGGATGCGGTTCGTGCCGGCACGGCGCGCACCGGTCCTGGCGGACGATCGATGTTCGACGGACCGGCGGATGGCGGCGGGGCCAGCAGAGCGAGGGCGGCCGGGCCCATGGAACCGGCGCGGACGGGCGATCCGAAGCCCGCTCCGGCAAG